>DATNCH010000273.1:0-14491 GCA_035571655.1 Pyrinomonadaceae bacterium | reverse complement strand
TAGTCAAAGATGTTCTTCTTCAATTAGACACAGGGTACTTATCGAGCGAGAGGGGGGTATTCCCTGTGTTTCGAATGTGGGTGGACCGAGAATGGGCTCACGAACCCACCCACATTCTCCTTTCCTGTTTCCACCAAAATCGTTGTCTTCGCTAAACCGCACGCATTGCCGTGTGATCGCTTTGCCTCAAAAGTCGAAAGTCATTGTTGGATGAGGTCAGTACCGTAACGCGATAGCGTCGGGTCGTACGTGAGCCTCTCAAATTTGCTGAGAATATCGTATGTTCGAGAACTGACCCGACGCTACCGCGTTACGGTACTGACCTCATCCAAGCCTGAATCCTGACTTTTGGGGCAAAGCCCCGTGTGATCATTTCCTACATTCAGCCACAAAGATCTGAGGCGAGAAATGGATCGCGTCTCGACATGTGGAGGAGTTATGAGATCACACGCAGTTCGCAACCGACTTTCTTTTGGTTTTATATTGACAGCAATACTCTTACTGACACCCGCAGTTCTTTCTGCGCAGGAAATAATCGCGTTTGAGTCCCAGCGCGATGGCAACCCCGAAGTTTATGTAACGAACGTGGATGGCACTAATCAGCGTCGTCTTACTTTTAATTCGTCATTCGACGGCGAGCCGGCGTTTACTCCCAGGGGTGACAAGATTGCCTTTTCTTCCGACCGCGATGGCAACTCGGAAATTTACATCATGAACGAGGATGGCTCGTCGCAGACGAACGTAACGAACAATCCGGCATTCGATAGTCATCCGACGTTTAGTCCGGACGGCAACAAGATTGCTTTTGCCTCAGACCGCGGCGGCCATCTCGGCATCTGGATAATGAATGTGGATGGCTCAAATCCAACCGAACTGGCGGGCGGTGCCGGTGGTACTGCACCGGCGTTCAATGTTTGGGGGACGAAAATCGTCTTTACCGGGATCGGAAATGGCGGCGCCGACTCAGATATTTGGGTGATGGACGCTGACGGTTCGAATCCGAACAACGTCTCGCAAGACGGCCGCGCGGACGACTCGGAACCGTCGTTCAGTCCGGACGGGACGAGGATTGTCTTTACAAAAGACGTTCATGACGGCAGCGGTAGCGAGATTTTTGTCATTAACACAGATGGCACGAACCCGATTAATGTGACCAACAGCAAAGGCAGTGACTACCATCCTGCGTTTAACTCGGCGCCCGGCAATTTGATCACCTTCACAACGCTTCGCGACGGCAACGCAGAAGTTTACATCATGAATGCGGATGGTTCGTGGCCCATCAATGTCACGAGAAATCCCGGGCTCGATGAAATGCCTGTGTGGGGTTGGAAATTTAACCACCCGCCGGTTCTCAGTAACATCGTTGTTACGTCGCCCATCAACGAAGGTGACACAGCTACGCTTAGCGCCGATTTTACCGATGCGGATGAGAGCGACACTTTTACTCTCGACATCAACTGGGGCGACGGCCAGTCACAGTCTTTAGCTTACCCGGCAGGAACACACTCGTTCGAGCTGACGCATCGTTACTTGGACGATCCGCCAGCCGGCGCGCCGTTTGGCGATGACTACATCATAACTGTGACCCTGAGCGACCATCACGACATTGATAGTCGTGGGGTCTCGGTGACGGTGAACAATCGTGCTCCGATAATTATCGACGCCATTGTTTCTCCTCCGGGGCACGCGATACCAGCGGGAGGGACCATTTCGTTGTTCCTTAATTACACGGACCCCGGCTACTACGGCGCACCAGGTGGCGAGGACTTGCACGCGGTCATTCAATGGGGTGACGGGCAGAGTGTTGTGATTGCGACTGGACGACCGGAAGCAGTTACTTTGACGCACCAGTATACTGCCGTGGGAAACTACAGCATCCTGATAGACGTGTACGACAACGACGGTGGTGTGACGAGTACGATTCAGGATGTGGTCGTATCTGCACCGCCGGCAACCCCGACGAATTTCCAAATTCTATCCCTGGCAGCAAACCAGATTCAGCTCGGATGGACTGATGCTTCAACAGTCGAGGATGGATTTGCAATCGAACGTTGCACCGGCCACGGATGCACCAACTTCGCCGAGATTGTGCGTGTCGGTCGGAACACTACCACGTATATCGATGGGACGGTGGCAAGCAACACGCAATACTCTTACCGGATGAGAGCCTTCAACACCGTCGGAGCATCGCCCTATACAAACATCCTGACGGCAAAGACACCGCGCAGGTAGGGTAAAACTTAGCCACAGATGACACGGATAACAGATCGGCATTCATCCGTGTTCATCTGTGGCTAAAACTTGCGTATGCAACGGGCGCACAAGCAATAGAACGATAACGGGAGCAAACAGTTAAAAGAAGTAAATCGTTGTCTTCGCTAACATCTCGTCAATGGACGAGCCGCTTGTCGAAGACGTCGCAGCGCCGGAAACGGATGAGCCACCACCACCGGCTCCGGTGGACCACCCACACAAGAAGAAACGTGGCCCGTGGTTGATGCTCGCGCTGTTTTTGATTGCCGGCCTCACCGGTTTTCTGATTCTCCAACACCGCCAAAATGTAACCGCAGCCTCCGCTAAATCTGCGCCACCACCACAACCCGGCATCTCGATCTCTACTGCGGTCGCCCAACAGGGAAATATCGGCGTCTATATCAACGCTCTCGGGTCGGTTGCACCGCTGTCGACGGTGACCGTTAAAAGCCGTGTTGACGGTCAGTTGATGAGCGTCAACTACCGCGAAGGCCAAATGGTCAAACAGGGCGACGTGCTCGCCGAGATCGATCCGCGACCCTTTCAAGCACAACTGGTCCAGGCACAAGGACAATACGATCGCGACAAAGCGTTGCTTGAAAACGCGAACATCGATCTGAGTCGCTATCAGACCGCCTACAGCAAGAACGCGATTCCGAAACAACAGCTCGACACTCAACTCGCGACGGTCCATCAATACGAGGGCATCGTTAAGATCGATCAGGGACAGATCGACAACGCGAAGGTCCAGCTTGCCTACTGCCAGATCACCTCGCCGATCTCGGGACGCGTCGGCCTGCGCCTCGTCGATCCCGGCAACATCGTCCACGCCGCCGATACGAACGGCATGCTGGTAATCACTCAACTGGAACCGATCAACGTGCTCTTCAGCGTGGCTGAAGATTACTTGCCGCAGATCCGGCAACAGTTGCGGCGCGGTAACAAGCTCACGGTCGATGCGTTCGATCGCACTCAGCAAACGAAACTCGCTTCCGGCGCGTTGCTTACGTTCGATAACGAAATCGATACCGCAACGGGAACGATCAAACTCAAAGCGACTTTTCCAAATCACGACAATGCGCTCTTTCCAAACCAGTTTGTAAACGCGCGATTGTTGCTGACGACTCAGCGCGGCGTGATCCTCGTTCCGTCAGCCGCGGTTCAGCGCAGTGCAACTGATGCGTTTGTGTATGTAGTGCAACCGGATCAGACAGTCGCAATGCAAACGGTTTCGGTGGGCACGACAGATGGGAACGTCACAGCGGTCGAGGGATTAAAAGCCGGAGAAGTGGTTGCGGTCGATGGATTCGACAAGCTGCAAACCGGGGTGAAGGTCGCGGTGCGCAACAGGAGGGACGCAAAATGAGTCCGTCGCGGCCGTTTATTCTTAGACCAGTGGCAACGTCCTTGTTGATGGCTGCGATCCTGCTCGCCGGGATCTTCGCGTACCGGCAGCTTCCGGTTTCTGCGCTTCCGGAGGTCGATTATCCAACGATCCAGGTGATTACGTTTTATCCGGGCGCGAGTCCCGACGTGGTGGCGTCGGCTGTTACGGCTCCGCTCGAGAGACAGTTTGGACAGGTGCCGGGTCTGAACCAGATGACGTCCACAAGTTCAGGCGGCAGCTCGATCATCACGCTTCAGTTCGCGCTCGATCTCAACATCGACGTCGCCGAGCAGGAAGTGCAAGCTGCGATCAATGCGGCCTCGAACTTTCTCCCGAACGATCTGCCGACGCCGCCGATCTACAGCAAGTCGAATCCCGCTGATGCGCCGGTGTTGACGCTGGCGCTCACGTCCAACTCGATTCCGCTGACGCAGGTTGAAGACCTGGCTGACACTCGCCTGGCCCAGAAGATCTCACAACTGCCGGGTGTTGGTTTGGTGAGTATCAGTGGCGGGCAAAAGCCGGCCGTGCGAATTCAGGCTAATCCCACGGCGCTCTCCTCGTACGGAATCAGCCTCGAAGACGTGCGTACCGCACTTCAGCAGACGAGCGTGAACCAGGCCAAAGGTAACTTCGATGGACCACAGCAGTCGTATCAGATCGACGCGAACGATCAGATACTTTCCGATAAAGATTATCGATCGATCGTCGTCGCGTATCGCAACGGCGCGCCGGTGGTGCTGTCGGATGTGGCGTCGGTTGTAAACGGCGCTGAAAACGTGCGACAGGCAGCATGGATGAACAACGTGCCTGCGGTGATCGTGAACATTCAGCGCCAACCGGGCGCGAATATCATCCAGGTTGTCGATCGTGTTAAGGCGTTGCTGCCGCAGCTACAAACCACGCTGCCGCCGTCTGTTCAGGTTTCAGTGTTGACCGATCGCACTCTGACGATTCGAGCCTCAGTTAAAGACGTGCAGTTTTCACTCATGTTGACTGTCGCGCTCGTCGTAATGGTGATCTTTCTCTTCCTGCGAAATCTTTCAGCCACGATCATTCCGAGCGTCGCCGTGCCGCTGTCGCTCATTGGAACGCTGGCGGCGATGTATCTCCTTGGCTACAGCCTGAACAATTTAACTCTGATGGCGCTTACGATCTCGACCGGATTTGTCGTCGACGATGCGATCGTAATGATCGAAAACATCGTTCGCTATCTGGAAGAGGGCGAGACGCCGATGCAGGCCGCGTTGAAAGGCGCGGAGCAGATCGGTTTCACCATCGTCTCCCTGACGATCTCTTTGATCGCGGTTCTGATCCCGCTGTTGTTCATGGGCGACATCGTCGGCCGGCTGTTTCGCGAGTTTGCGATCACATTGAGTGTGACGATCCTCGTGTCAGCCGTCGTTTCGCTGACGCTCACGCCGATGATGTGCTCGCGACTGCTCCGGCAAAAATCAGAAAGTCACGAGGGTCGGTTTTATCGCGCATCGGAGAGGGTGTTTCAAAAGGTGATCGATTTGTACGGCGAGACGTTGCGTTGGGTGCTCAAGTTTCGCGTCATAACGTTGCTGATTGCGGCGGGCACGCTCGTCCTCACGATCTGGCTTTACATGATTGTGCCCAAGGGCTTTTTTCCGGTGCAGGACACTGGCGTCATTCAGGGTATTTCGGAAGCCTCGCAGAGAATTTCATTTCCCGCGATGGCGCAGAAGCAACAGGCACTGGCGCAAGTCATTCTCAAAGATCCGGCGGTGGAGAGTCTTTCGTCGTTCATTGGTGTTGACGGTACGAACACCACGCTCAACAGCGGCCGCATCCTCATCAACTTGAAACCGCTGGCCGCGCGGAAGATCGATGCCATAGCAGTCATGAACCGTTTGCAAGCCGCGCTTTCACAGGTCGACGGCATAACGCTCTACATGCAACCGGTTCAGGACCTGTCGGTCGAAGATCGAGTTAGTCGCACGCAGTACCAATACACACTGGAATCTCCGAATGCAGATGAACTGAATACATGGACCACTCGATTTGTCGAAAAGTTGAAGACACTGCCGCAACTACAGGACGTCGCAACCGATCAGCAAACAGGCGCTGCGCAAACCACACTCGTAATCGATCGCATCACGGCTTCGCGTCTCGGAATCACGCCGGTCGCGATCGATCAAACGCTGTACGACGCGTTCGGGCAGCGCCAGATCTCGACCCTCTTTACGCAGTCGAATCAGTACCACGTGATCCTCGAAACGATGCCGAACTTTCAAAACAACCCGGCAAAGTTGCAGGACATTTACGTGCGTTCGGCGAACGGCACATCTGTGCCGCTGAGCACTTTCAGCCATTTTGAATCAGGAACAGCGCCGTTGTCCGTGAACCGACAAGGCCAATTTCCAGTCGTCACGATCTCGTTCAACCTCGCAAACGGAGCATCACTGGGCGAAGCAACGGCCGCGATTGAGAGTGTCGAAAAAGGATTGAACATGCCTGCAAGTGTTCAGGCTTCGTTCCAGGGAACGGCGCAGGCTTTTAAGACTTCGTTAACGAACGAGCCACTGCTGATTCTCGCGGCGATCGTCACCGTTTACATCGTGCTCGGTGTTTTGTACGAAAGCTATATTCACCCGCTCACGATTCTCTCGACATTACCGTCGGCTGGTGTCGGCGCGATTCTTGCGCTCCTTCTATTCAGATCTGAACTAACGGTCGTCGCAATCATCGGCATCATCCTGCTGATCGGCATCGTGAAGAAGAACGCAATCATGATGATCGACTTCGCCCTCGACGCTGAGCGCAATCATGGCAAACAACCCGAAGAAGCGATCTACCAGGCGTGTCTGCTGCGCTTTCGTCCGATCATGATGACGACGATGGCAGCACTGTTGGGCGCGCTGCCGCTGGCTCTCGGTTCAGGGACAGGCTCCGAGTTACGGCGACCGTTGGGGATCACGCTCGTTGGTGGTCTGATGTTGAGCCAACTGCTCACACTCTACACCACGCCCGTGATCTATCTCTTCTTCGACGCCGCCGCGAGACGGGTCGCTTCTCTAAAATCAGTCCACAAAGAGGCACAAAATGCTCAAACGATTTAGCGAAACAAGTACTCTCTTGTATGCCTTTTGTGGCTCCGTTTGTGCTTTTTTGTGGCTATGAATCTCTCTTCACCATTCATTCACCGGCCCGTCGCCACGGTGCTTTTGACAGCGGCGATCGCACTCGCGGGCGCTGTCGCATTCAAGTTATTGCCTGTCTCACCTCTCCCGCAGATCGATTTTCCGACAATTTCTGTGCAGGCGAACCTGCCCGGTGCGAGTCCTGAAATCATGGCTTCATCCGTGGCTACTCCACTCGAGCGACAACTGGGCCACATCGCCGGTGTGACTGAAATGACCTCCGCCAGCTATCTCGGTTCGACGAGCGTAACCTTGCAATTCGAGTTAACCAGGGACATCGACGCCGCGGCGAGAGACGTACAGGCAGCCATCAACGCCGCGCGCGGTTACCTGCCGGAGAACCTGCCGAACAATCCCACGTATCGAAAAGTGAATCCGGCCGACGCGCCGATCATGATCGTTGCCCTGACGTCCAACATTTACGATCAAGGCAAGCTCTACGATGCCGCCTCAACCATTCTCCAACAGAAGCTTTCGCAAATTCAGGGAGTGGGCCAGGTCGTAGTTGGCGGAAGCTCGCTGCCGGCAGTGCGCGTCGACGTGAATCCAGATCAATTAAACGCCACCGGGCTCGGCCTCGAAGACGTTCGCAACATGCTGAGCCAGCAGAACGCGAACATAGCGAAAGGACAGCTTGCCAACGCGACGACGACCTCAGATCTGGCAACCAACGATCAACTTCTGAAAGCTGTTGACTACCGCCCGCTGATCGCCGGTTACAGCAATGGCGCGGCGATCAGGTTGTCGGACGTTGCCAACGTGCAAGACTCCGTCGAGAACCTGAGGTCTGCCGGACTTGCGAACGGAAAGCCTTGCGCGCTGGTCATCGTCTTTCGTCAGCCCGGCGCAAACATCATCGACACTGTCGACAGTGTTCGCACCGCGCTGCCGCAACTAAAAGCCTCGATCCCATCAGCGATCGATCTCACCGTCGTCATGGACCAGACCACGACCATTCGCGCCTCTGTAAGAGAAGTGGAACGCACGCTGATCATCTCGATCGGTCTCGTGATCATGGTCGTCTTTGTTTTCCTGAGAAATCCACGCGCCACGATCATTCCCGCCGTCGTCGTCCCCGTTTCACTCATCGGAACTTTCGGCGTGATGTACCTGTGTCACTACAGTCTCGACAATCTGTCGTTGATGGCGTTGACGATTTCGACCGGCTTCGTCGTCGACGATGCAATCGTCGTCATTGAAAACGTAACGCGTCATCTCGAGCAGGGAATGCGACCGTTGCAGGCGGCACTACTCGGCGCCAAAGAGATCGGTTTCACGGTGCTCTCGATCAGCATTTCGCTGATTGCTGTGTTCACGCCACTGCTGCTGATGGGCGGTATTGTCGGACGTCTGTTCCGCGAATTCGCCGTCACGCTTTCGGTGGCAATTTTCGTTTCGCTCGTCGTGTCGTTGACGACTACGCCGATGATCTGTTCGCGGCTTCTGAAAGCGAAAGAAGCCGAACATCACGGACGGCTCTATCAGGCCAGCGAGCGTTTCTTCGCGTGGATTTTGAGTTTGTACGAACGCAGCCTGACATGGGTGCTGCGCCATCCCGCGCCAGTGTTGCTAGTGCTTTTGATCACCATCGGGGGGAATGTTTACCTGCTCTTTATCGTTCCGAAAGGATTCTTCCCACAACAGGACACCGGCCGGCTCGCGGGCGGCATTCAGGGCGCGCAAGACTCGTCGTTCACGGCGATGAAACAACGGATGGCGCGGTTTGTCGACATCGTCAAGGCTGATCCGGCGGTGGCGAATGTGGTCGCTTTCACCGGCAGCGGCGGCGGCACGACGACAAACACCGGAAGAATGTTCATCGCGTTGAAGCCGCTCGAAGAACGAAAGATCAGTGCCGACGAGATCATTCGTCGTTTGCGCCGGCAGCTCGCAATCGTTGAAGGAGCTTCGGTGTTTCTACAGGCGACACAGGATCTTCGTGTGGGCGGCAGAGGCGGTAACGCGCAATACCAGTACACGGTTCAAAGTGAAAACCTCGACGACCTCGTTAAGTGGGGGCCGATTCTGCTGCAACAGTTGCGCAAAGTTGCGGTCGTTACGGACGTCAACAGCGATCAGCAGAACAGTGGTCTGCAAGCTTCGCTCGACTACGATCGCGCAACGGCGATCAGGATGGGAATCACGCCCGCAGCGATCGACGCGACGCTCTACGACGCCTTTGGACAACGACAGGTTTCGACGATGTACACGCCGTTGAATCAGTATCACGTCGTGATGGAGGTTGAACCGCGGTTCTGGCAGAGTCCCGAAGGACTGAAGGAAATCTATCTTCGTTCTGCGAGCGGTGGGATGGTGCCGTTGAGTGCGGTCGCGCGTTATGGACCAGCGACTGCGCCTTTGGCAGTCAACCACCAGGGCCAGTTCCCTGCCGTTACGTTCTCGTTCAACCTCGCGCCGGGTGTAGCGCTGAGTGATGCAGTGAAGGCGATCAATCAGGCTGAAGAGAGCATTGGTATGCCGGCGACGATTCACGGCAGCTTTTCCGGGACGGCGCAGGCATTTCAATCGTCGTTGGCGAGTGAACCGTATTTGATCGTCGCTGCGTTGCTTGCAGTCTACATCGTGCTCGGAATTCTTTACGAAAGTTACATTCATCCGATCACCATTCTTTCGACGTTGCCGTCCGCGGGAGTGGGCGCAGTGTTGGCGCTGCTGCTGATGCGACTGGAACTCAGTCTGATTGCGTTGATTGGGATCATTCTGTTGATTGGCATCGTGAAGAAGAACGCGATCATGATGATCGATTTTGCGCTGGCGGCGGAGCGTGGCGAGGGAAAGAGTTCGCGCGATGCGATTTTTCAGGCGTGCATGCTTCGGTTTCGGCCGATCATGATGACGACGCTGGCCGCGCTGTTCGGCGCATTGCCGTTGGCGTTAGGAACGGGAACTGGTTCCGAGTTGAGACGGCCGTTGGGAATTTCGATCATCGGTGGGCTGCTTGTGAGTCAAATGTTGACGTTGTTTACGACGCCGGTGGTCTATTTATATTTGGATCGTTTGCGTGCGTTCTTCGCGCGTGAACGCAACGACGGGCGGCCTACAGTGGAGGCGCTTGTGGGAGATAAGAATGCCTAATCACTTTCACATCTTAACGGTTTCATTAATTGGCCTCACCCTCATGAAAACTTGCGACAAAGCGCCCAAATACATTACCCCAACCACCCCCACGCCACCCGCTTACAAAGAACTCGCGCCCGACGCCTTCAAAGAAACCAACGACTGGAAATTCGCCCATCCCAACGACGCCGTCATCCGCGGCAAATGGTGGGAGCTCTTCAACGACGCGCAACTGAACGGACTCGAGGATCAACTCAACGTCGCCAACCAAAACATCGCGCTCGCCGACGCGAACTTTCGCGTCGCACGCGCTCTCGTAAAGGAAGCGCGTTCACAATATTTCCCAACGGTCACGACGAGCCCGTCAATCATCGTCTCGCGACAATCCTCCGCCTCCACGCATTCGAACGTTTCACCGGGCCGGCAGAGCGTCGAGTACACGCTCCCGTTTGATGCCTCATGGGAACCGGATTTCTGGGGTCGCATCCGCAACACGGTCGTCGCAAGCGCGTCAGAAGCCCAGGCGTCAGCGGCAGATTTACAAAACGTTCGCTTGAGCGTCGAAGCCGAGCTGGCATTTGATTACTACCAGCTTCGTTCGACAGATGCCGAAAAACATCTGCTCGACACGACGATCGTCGCCTTTCAAGAGCAGCTCGAGCTGACGCGTGTGCGACTGCAAACCGGCATCGCTTCTGACGAAGACGTCGCGCAAGCAGAAACGCAGTTGGAAACCACACAGGCCCAGGCGACCGATCTCGGCATCCAGCGAGCACAACTCGAACACGCGATCGCTATCCTCACAGGTCAACCGCCGGCTACGTTCTCGATTCCTGTCGCACCATTGAACGCACAGCCGCCGGCGATTCCCGTCGGTCTTCCTTCACAACTGCTCGAGCGGCGTCCGGACATCGCCGCCGCGGAACGTCGCGTCGCCGAAGCGAATGCAGAGATCGGCGTCACGAAAGCCGCCTTCTTCCCTTCCCTGATTCTCGGCGCGAGCGGAGGACTTGAAAGCACTTCTCTGGCAAGCTGGTTCACGTGGCCCGCCCGTTTCTTTTCACTTGGTCCAACATTGACGCAAACCCTCTTCGACAAAGGCAGGCGCAAGGCAGCGACAGAAGTGGCCCGCGCGCAGTACGACGGCACGGTCGCAAATTATCGCCAGACCGTCCTGACTGCCTTTGAGGAAGTCGAAGACAACCTTGCAGCCCTGCGAATTCTGTCGCACGAATTGGACGAACAAAACGCCGCCGTCTCCTCGGCCCAACGCGCACTTTCACTCTCAACCGAACGTTACAAATCAGGAATCGACAGTTACCTCAACGTCATTACCGCGCAAACCACGCTCCTGAATAATCAACGCACGGCGGTGAATCTTCAGATGGAGCAAATGACGGCGAGTGTGCAGTTGGTCAAAGCTCTGGGCGGCGGTTGGAAGAAATAAACCACAGATGACACAGATCAAGGCGGATTATCCGTCTTCATCTGTGTCATCTGTGGCTAAACTGGATCTGGTGAAGTTGTGAATACAGGTTACCGGCGGCTATCAATTTCTCGTGTGTGCCGCGTTCGACGATCGTGCCGTGGTCGATCACAAAGATCACATCGGCGCGACGCACCGTGGACAACCGATGTGCGATGACGATTGTTGTTCGATCCGCCATCAGTCTATTCAAAGCCTCAAACACCAACTCTTCCGACGCAGCATCGAGGCCGGAGGTCGGTTCATCCATTATCAGAATAGGAGCGTTTCGAATTATGGCCCGGGCGATTGCGATGCGCTGCCGTTGACCGCCAGACAAAGTCACGCCCTTTTCACCAACCATCGTGTCGTATTGTTGCGGCATGTTCCTGATGAACTCGTCAGCGTTCGCCAGTTCTGCCGCTCGCAGGATCTCCTCGCGTGAAGCCTCGGGTCTGCCATACGCAATGTTTTGCCAAACCGGCGCCCTGAAGAGCAGCGTGTCCTGAAGGACAAAACTTATTTGCCGCCGCAGCGATTTCAGTTTGTAATCCCGTACATCCCGATTGTCGATCTTCACGACACCCTTTTCAGGATCGTAGAAGCGGCCAATCAAACTCGCGATCGTCGTCTTGCCGGCGCCTGTCGGACCAACAAGCGCCGCCATTTGTCCAGCCTCGACGCGTAGATTGACGTCGTTGAGCGTGCGGTAACCATTGTCGTACGCGAAAGACACGTGCTCGAATTCAATCTCACCTCTGAAGCTCGGAGCTTTTTTAGCGCCCGGCAGATTTCGAATCTTGTCCTCGGTCTCAATCACTTCGTGTATGCGCTCGTAACCGACGGCGGCTTTGGACATCGTGTCAGTCATCTTTGACAGGTCGCGCATCGGCTTGTACATCTTGCCGAGATAGAGCAGAAACACGAGCAGCGAACCGGTCGTAATCTCTCCGCGCATCACTAGGTTGACGCCGTACCACAGGACCAGACACGTCCCCACGGCAACAATCACCTGCACGACGGGCGCGAGCTTCGCTTTGAGACTGCGAGCCTTCAGGGCTATCTCGACATTCTCCAGGCTTTGCTGGGCCAAACGTTCCTCTTCGTAATCTTCTCGCGCAAACGCTTTGACCACGCGCATCGAAGAGAGCACCTCTGAAACGACTGAAACTACCTCGCCTTCTTTCTTCCGCAAGGCGCGAGATGCTTTCTTGATCCGTTTCGTGTACGTGTAGACGACGACAAACAGCACTGGTGTTACTGAAAGCGCGATCAACGTGAAGCGCCAATTCAGATAAAACATGACGACGAGCATGCCAACCAGCGTCAGCACATTAACGACGATGCCCAGCAGTGCTTGCGAGATGAAATCCTGAATCGATTCGATATCGGCAGTGACTGTGCTGATGAGATCTCCGGTGGGTTTCTGATCGTGGTACGCGAGCGACAGGCGTTGAATGTGATGATAGAGAATACGCCGCAGGTCGTGCATCACCCATTGACCGACGGAGGTTGTCAGGTATTTTTCACCGTACGCGCTGAGTGCACCGAGCAGTGCGATCACTATTACTGCGAGAACAGCGAAGTGCAGAATCGCGACCTTGTCCAAACCGAAAGTCGCAGCCAGCAAACCAGACAACCACGCCGGCATGTGCTTCGTTCCGAACACGTAGTCGAAGACGATTTTTAGCGGCCATGGCTCGAGTAGATCGGTGCCGGCTTCGCCGAGCACAGCGACGAAAGCGATCACGAGCATGGCGCGGTGAGGCGCCAGCAAGTGACCGAGCATTCCTAATCGTTTTTTGCTTTTTGTACCTTTTGACTCCCGCTTCACAGAGCTGCCCTGAAAGCTTTCGGCGTGGCGCCCGCCAGCCTGCGGAACGCCGTCGTGAAGTGACTCTGACTGGAGAAACCGGAACGCAGCGCAATCTCGGAGATTGGCAATTCCGTCTCCTCCAGCATCTTCTTCGCACGTTCGATCCGGCGTTCCGCTATGTAGTTGGTCGCAGTCATTCCCATCGATTGCTTGAAGGCGCGCGAAAAGTGGAAGTAACTCATGCGCACGGCTCGCGCGACGACGCGGAGAGCCACGCGTCCTTCCTCTTCGTCAGAAAGACAATGATCTATTAACGCGATGGCTTGCCGTAGCTTGTGTGGCGCCATTCCGCCGTGTCCGACGTGGACGTCTTTTAAAGAGCTGAAGCGTCGTAGGAGTTGAATTGCGAGCCCGGTTGCGAGCGAGTCGGCGTAAAATCGTCCCACAACATTCGCTTCATTCAACTCGTGCAGCAGCGACATCGCGACGTGACAAATGTGCTTGTCTTTGAAACCGATTTGCGGCGTCAGCCAAATCTCGTTGTTGGAGAAGTTCAACTCACGCGCAGCGGAACGTACAAACAGTGGCCGCAGGTAGAGAAGTAACATCACCGGCAGATCCGAACCTTCAGAACGGCACGACCATGATGAGCCCGCTGGAATGATTGCCGCTTCTCCGGAGCGCACTTGTCCCTCAAACCGTCGCTTGCCCGGACAGACGTTTGTTAAAAACGGGGTGCCGAGGTTCAGCATCACGCAGTGATCGTCAGAAGGCGGGAGCACGACTTCCCTCGAAGTGTGGCGAAAATGTATTGCACGCACATTTTGCCACCCCGTAGCATCGCTTGATTTCAGCACTGACTGGGGAAAGAGCACTGAAAGTTCGTTGAGAGATCGCTTCTCAAATTGTGGTAGCGGCGTCACCATTCTGACGCCTAAAGGTTGATAATTTGAACTAGTAGCAGTTTGTAACATTGCACATCCCCTTTTACCTTAACTCTTATCAAGACAGGCCGTGATTGCTCCGAGCAGAGAATCCTCGCTGAACGGTTTCTGCAAAAAGTCGACCGCTCCTGCCCGGAGGCCCCGCGCTCGTGCTTCTCGATCGTCGTGGGCGGAGATGAAAACAATTGGAATGGAGGAGTGAGCGGCGTTTAACCGTTCCTGAAGTTCGAGCCCGCTCATTCCCGGCATGCGGACGTCGGCAATCAGGCAGTCCGTTTCGTAGACGTAAGGCGATTTGAGGAACTCCTCGCCGGACCCAAAAACCTGGGCGTGGAATCCCACCGAGTCAATCAGACTCTTCAGCGCCTCCCGCACCGACTC
>DATNCH010000272.1:0-4675 GCA_035571655.1 Pyrinomonadaceae bacterium | reverse complement strand
CCACGCACCATACAGTTGCGTGAGAACACCTGAAGCACCCTCGCCATCGATATCAACGGATTGGTAGCGTGAGCCATCAATGCCTTCCGGAAGGTTTTCAAGTAACGAAGATTCTGCTAAATGGACAGTCTGATCGATCTCTGCCTTTGTGTAACCAAATTCAATGGACGGGAACGACTTCCTGAGATAGCCGCCATTCTGTTTGACGTAACTCGAGTGTGTGACAGCGGAAACGAAAGTAGCAATCAAGCTCTGCGATGTATCTTCAGCGTCTGCGAAGGACAGATCCGTAGATCGAACCAGATATGGAGAGTCTCCGAGTTCGGGAAAACTGTGGAACATCATGACGCGACGGCAGCGACGATGCGTGCGAATCTCGAATCCCGACCGATACGTTGAAAACGAATCCGGCCTGACAATCCACTTCACATCTTCCTCGACGCGTGGAAGAGTTAAATCATGCTCGCCATAGTCGAAAACCACTTGGAAGTGCCAGTCATTGGGTACGACAGAATTGTCCGCAGGGAAGTAAGGAGTCTGATGGCAATAGAAGATTCTCTTGATGTAACGATTGGCGCTTAGCTGGCGGTTCTGTTCGTGTAAGTCGTTTACAACGTTACTGGCGTCTTCTGCTTTGTATTCGTAAACGACCAGGTTTCCTTTGTCGTCGTAGGTTCGCGACAGTAGCCAGCTAAAGACGTGTTGCTGGTTTTTCGGATCGGCGATTTGGTTGTTGTTCGGCGAGTCTCCGTAAATGCTTGTGACGTTGTCTTTCGTCGTTACGCGCCAATGTACTTCGGAGGTTTGGCGGTCGCGCCAGCGCTCAATCCTCGCAAACAACCCTTCAATTCGTGGTCGATAGCGTTGCACGACATAAGATTTATCAGCCACCGACCTCTCGAAAATCTCTCTTTCTCCATTCGCCGACAGCGCCGGCACGAGGTCTTCAGCTTCTGAGAGAATAAAAACGTCCGACTCTTCTTCATCGCGATATCGCGGGATTCCTTTGTCTGTTTTTCTCGTGATCCTGGGAATGCCTAGCGACCAGCCAAAGCCGAATGGGCCATTACCAGCGCCGGAGTCGTAGGCGAGAGAGAGTTGTGGGCCAAAGTTGGAACGGCCGGGACTTACAGCAAGCGGTACTGACAATGAGCCAGTGCCCGTGACTGGGTTTGCGGCAAACTTTTCGCCGATGCCTTTGATCGCACCGCCGCCCTTGGGAAGGGAAATCGCAGGTAATGCGGGCCGGTTTTGAGTTTGAGCATCTCGAGTCGACGGGCCTTTGTTCGTTGAAGCCGGGGGTTGGGAGTCAGCCATAAAGCGGTTACCCCTTCCGTAAAAATAGCTTTGCCTCAAACGTCGGGATTCTGATTGGAGGAGGTCAGAGCGTCGGGTCGGTCTCAAGCATACGATATTCCTAGCAAATTCAAAGGCTCACGTACACCCGACGCTACCGCGTTACGGTACTGACTGTATCCAACAATGATTCTCGGTGAAATGTCTTGACGAACGAAAATCCAGTTTCAACAATCGGGTTATAGGAAAACGTGTTGAGAACGCGGCTAGAATATCTGAATACGAGAAAGCAGAGAAGGCTGGGCAGAAGAATTACCGCATAGATAAGGGCGTTACCGCTTCCTTCACGTGTGGTAACGGTAACGCCCTTCGCCCCCTGTCTGGACGATCACGGGGCTTTCGTGAGCGGCATTCCCCCCGCAATGCCGCTCTCTAATCGAAGTGTGTTGACAATATGATTGTCACTGGGCCACGCACTTCGCTAACATAATCTCAATGATTAGTCGGCGAGCGGAAACCACCTGAAATGCTCACCGCCCGGATGCAAGGGTTCCGGGCCTCTCCAAAACTCAGCTACAGCGTATTTCTATTTAGAAAGCTTTGCAAGTACAGCCGCGCGTCATCCCGGAGGGTAAGTTGATGGGGCGCGCTCACCGTTCCAGACCACACCGGTTAGGCGAGAAGCTGTTGCTGATCCGTATTCGCTTAGGTCTAACCCAGTCGGAACTCATCAGGAGGCTCGCAGTCAAGAGCGAGGTTTTGTATCCCTCCAGCATTTCGCTGTTTGAGCGAGGTGGACGCGAACCGTCGTTGCTCGTTCTGCTTGCTTATTCGAATCTCTCCGGTTGGACCATAAACGAATTGGTTGACGACAAAGTGGATCTGTCGGAAGGTAAGACTCACAAGAAGTAGTACACAGATTACACCGATTTCTCTGTGTAATCTGTGTACTCAGGCTTAACCTTTCACCACTAGTTACCGAATGGCTTGAGTATATTCGCGAACGCCCAGTTGCTCTGCGAAATACCGCTGCAAGTGGGTGAAGCGAATCCCTGGTTTGGGCAACTGCCGTTGTCGCGTGCCACAGACCACATCGAGAGTCTCGTGATGTAGCTGTTTGCATTCGCAAAGCTCAACAGTCCCTGCGCATCGCTCAGTTGAAAGATCTCGGTGTTGACATCGTTGATTCCGATCATCGGCGTCACTCCGATAGTTGCGCTCAAGCCGGCCGCCACTACCTGATTGTGAGTGTTGCTCGCGGCTTGTTGAGCGCTGAGTCCCATCTGACCTCCATTATCGTTCGCCGAACCGTAGTCCATCGCCATGATGTTTACTACGTTCAGGTTGAGTCCGGAAGATTTCACGCTGTTTAGAATATTGACACCACTCGCCACCAATCCCGTTGGCAGAACCGGCAGCGTGTAGGAAATTACGAGACCCGGATTCGCGTTCTTCAGTGCCACCAGCGCCTGGTTGCGACGATTGATCGAGGTTTGATCGGTAGTCGCTCCACCTTCGATATCGAAGTCCAGTCTTACCGGTGTACTGCTGTTCACGCTGTACTTATTGATCACCGACTGGTAAGCGGCCTGAAGACTCGACACGGTGCTGCACCCGAGTGCGAGCTCAGTTCCCGAAGCGCCGCCGAAGGAGATGATCACATCACCGCCTGCGGCACGTACTCCCTGGACCAGCGAAACTATCGTTGTGCCATTCGGCAACGTGTCGTTCGCTACCGTCGCTCCGACACCGCCCCACGTCGGCGTGCAGCCGCCGTTGCCGACGACGAATCCGAGCGTGAAGACCTTGATTCCGGATTGCTGTTGAATCGTTGTGAGTTGCCAATCAGCAGTGAGGCCCATGTCGATGTAAGGCGCGAACACTTTCGCAGATGGTGGTGGCGGCGGCGGTCCGTTGAGCGTGGTCACATTTATCGCTGCGCTCTGTGCGGAGCTTCCCGCCGCATCTGTGGCTGCAACCCTGAAGCTGTAAGTCGTCACGGGAGACAAGCCGGTTACTGTCATGTTAGGGCTGCTTGTAGTGCCGATCGCAACACCGTTCCTGAAGACAGTGTAGCCGGTTAAAGTGCAGTTGACGGCGACTGTTGAAGCGGTCCAACTCAGATTCGTGCTGTTACTCGTAGTTCCCGAGGCTTGTAGTCCTGTCGGCACGCTCGGAACCGTCGTGCAGGCGCTACAGGTTCCGATGATGGTCCAGGGTGCACCACTTCCTGGTCCACCGTTGTTTGTGGCAGGGTTTTGGTTTTGTGTCCAAAAGTTTGCCTGATAGTTCACACCGTTAAGACTTGCCGTCATACCAGCGGTGTAAACACTGGTAGAGTTCCACGTTGGAGCGCACGAGCCACCACCACCGCCGCCGCCACCCGATCCACTACATGGTCCGTTGCTGGTCCACGGTTGACCACTTCCCGGTCCGCCGTTGTTAGTGGACGGGTTTTGCCCCTGCGTCCAGAAGTTTGCCGTGTAGTTGATTCCGTTAAGGCTCGCTGTCATGCCGGCCGTATAGACGGAGGTGGAATTCCACGTTGAAGCACAGGCAGTCTGTGCGGCGCTCACGCGCGCCATGCACAGCAACAAAAACAATAGTCCGACACCGCATTGGATTTTCCGCGCTGAATTCATAAAAACTCCTTGGTGATTCAGGAGGGTGATTTGGCGCGGGAAGTGGAGACTCGTCGATGCTGGGGGAATAACGAGATGTGTGAGTAGCTTCTGCCTAATAATATCGGTTGTCAATAGGCGAATAGCGCCGATCGAGCGCATAACGCGGATCGAGCGCATAACGCGGATCGAGCGCATAACGCGGATCGAGCGCATAACGCGGATCGAGCGCATAACGCGGATCGAGCGCATAACGCGGATCGAGCGCATAACGCCGATAGATCGAATAACGCCGAAGGCGTTCGCTAATTTCAGCCCAGGGTTGGAGCGCAGCGACAACCCTGGGATCAGACCATTAAATAGTCATTAACCCTGAAAGGGTTCGCCAATCGCATAACCCTTTCAGGGTTTGATCGCGATTTAAATTATGTCCCAGAGTTGGAGCGCAGCGACAACCCTGGGATACGTGATGAATATTTGATTAACCCTGAAAGGGTTAGTCTCGCACAGGCCTAACGCTTTCAGCGTTGGTTTCGCTTTTTGTTTAGATCCCAGGGTTGTTGCTGCGCACCAACCCAGGGCTGGAATTAGCGAACGCCTTCGGCGTTAACAACCCAGGGCTGGAATTAGCGAACGCCTTCGGCGTTACGATAACCAGTTTCAGTGCATCGCCACTGCGCCGGCCTTCGCGCGGACGCGTTTGAAGAAAAACACCGCAGGCACGCACAGGAAACACAGAAACGCCAGCATGCGAAAAT
>DATNCH010000271.1:0-41429 GCA_035571655.1 Pyrinomonadaceae bacterium | reverse complement strand
GCAAATCCGCTGTGATATTTTCTGCCGCGCCATGCAGGGTGCCTCCAAAATTTTCGATCACACCGGCGAGCAGCAAACACCAGGGCTAAAAATCGACGGCGTCGAGTTGCGTCTGATCCGCTTGCCTTTGATCGAGCCTTTCGAAACAAGCTTCGGAAAAATCGATTCGCGGCTCATTTTTCTCGTGTGCCTCGAGGCTGACGGGCTGCGCGGATGGGGCGAGGTTGTTGCCGCGGAAGAACCTCTCTACAGCTATGAGACTGTCGGCACCGCGTTGCATGTGATC
Source organism: Pyrinomonadaceae bacterium (assembly GCA_035571655.1). GTDB lineage: Bacteria > Acidobacteriota > Blastocatellia > Pyrinomonadales > Pyrinomonadaceae > PSRF01. Next base: position 41,143 of record DATNCH010000271.1, on the reverse strand, counting down.
CGAGACTTCTTTGGCCCGGCATTACTAAAGTCGCCGCTGGCGAGTCTGAACGATTTAGCCAGGCGTTTGGCGCCGTTTCGTGGACACAACATGGCGAAAGCCGGCCTTGAGTTGGCGTTCATGGATTTACTGGCCCAGGTGAACGAGCAATCGCTGTCGGCGCTGATCGGCGGCGGGTTGAAACGTGTCGACGTCGGCGTGAGCCTGGGAATCCAGCCCACGATTTCTCGTCTGCTCGAGCGCGTCGAACGTTACCTGAACCTCGGCTACCAGCGTATCAAACTGAAGATCAAACCGGGTTGGGATCTCGACGTCGTCGACGAAGTACGACGCAAGTATCCAGAGATCCTGCTTTCGGTGGACGCCAATTCAGCCTACACCTTCGACGATGCGGAACACCTGAAACAGCTCGATCAGTTCAACCTTTTAATGATCGAGCAACCGCTACCGCACGACGATCTGATGGATCACGCGCGCTTGCAGGAGATGATGACTACGGCGCTCTGTCTTGACGAAAGCATCGTGAACCTGCGCCAGGCGAGGATGGCGCTCGAGTTGGACAGTTGTAGAATAATCAACATCAAAGTCGGCAGAGTGGGCGGCTATTCGGAAGCGCTCGGCATTCACGATCTGTGCGTCTCGCGCAGGATTCCTGTTTGGTGCGGTGGCATGCTCGAGTCAGGTATCGGTCGCGCGCACAACATAGCGCTGGCGAGTTTGAGAGGTTTTACTTTGCCCGGTGATATCTCGGCCAGCTCGCGCTACTTCGAACGCGACATCATCTCGCCGGAAGTCGTCGTAGCCGAGGATGGCACTGTGGCCGTGCCGGATGGTAAGGGTCTGGGGTTTGAAGTCGACGTAGACTTCATAAAACACCTGACTGAGACGAGAATCTACATCTCGCAAGAAGATAATTGAGCCACAAAAAGGCACAAAGGACCACAAGAAGCATGGCAGCGGAAAATGCACTCAACAATCGTGACGGAAACTCGCTTGAGGTCCGCTTCGCCAAATCACCATTGAGCGGGAGCCGGCGTCGACTCATCCGGGAGATTCTCGATAACCACGAACAAACGTTCTTCCTCTCGTCGCGCGAGATGGCGAAACGTTATAACGTCGACGCAGCGACGATCGTCCGCACCGTCCAGGCCCTGGGCTACGAACGTTTTGCAGACTTCGCCGCCGATCTCCGCCAGCACTTCGTCAATCACATCACGCCCTACACCGTACTCAAGGCCGCCACGCAACAGAAGCGCAGCGTCACGGACCAGGTGCAACACTGTCTTGAACGAGACGTCGAGAGTCTGAGTGTCCTGAGAGCCAGCTTAGAGACGAAGCACGCCGTCGAGCTCGCGAAGAAAATCCACGAGGCGCGTCGCATCCTGGTGGTCGGCGTCGATCTCGCAGCGTCGCTCGCGTGGTTTCTCGCGTACGGTCTGACGCCTCTCGGCTTCGACGCCGCGGCGCCAGTCGGCAGCACAGGAAATCTGCAACACAAGATCGATCTCCTGACTGAAAAAGACCTGGTGGTCGCGATCAGCTTTGGTCGATGTCTGCGAGAGACGGTTGAGGCGGTGCAGCGAGCGCACGCGCGCGGCGTCCCAACGTTCGGCATCACCGACAGCAGCACCTCACCGATTGCTTTACACTGCGATGATTATCTCCTCGCGTCGACAAGCAGTCCTTCATTCACCGGGTCGTACGTGGCGCCGATGGCTCTCTTGAACACGATCATCGTCGCGTGCGCTCACCTGCGACCGAAGCGCGCCCTCGCCATGTTAGGCCGCACCGAACAGGAATACCGGACCGGCAATCGCTGGTACCAGGAACCCCCACGACGCTCCCGCTCCAATGGCCGCAAAAAGAAGTGACGCTGTTCAGAGTCCAAGCTTATTCTTACATTTGGACCATCTTTGCCCGAAAGTGAGGAGCCTCACTTGGACGAGGTCAGTACCGTAACGCGGTAGCGTCGGGTCAGTTTCGGACTCACGATATTCTTCGGACAATTGTGGTCGCCACGGCTGACCCGACGCTACCGCGTTACGGTACTGACCTCGTCCAAGCGCAGCTCCTCACTTTTTGTGCAAAGCCAGTTGAACTCTGAACAGTTAAGTCACACTTAAAAAACAAACAGCAAGAAGAGAAAAGACTTTGGTCTCAAATTGTCGATATGCTGAGACTGGGTTAAATCATATGCGTAAGCTTCTTCTACTCAGCGTCGTCATGTTAACTGTCGTCATGTCAACTGCTTGCGGCGGCAGACTCTTTGAACGCGCGCCCAATCAACCGGCCGCTCCGCCCGCCAGCGCTCCGACGGCAACCGTCGTCAACTCGACGCCCGTAGCCGCATCGCCAAACTCTTTTGCAGATGTTGTGGACCGCGTGGCGCCGGCGGTCGTGACGATTCACTCGTCGCGGCAGGTGCGCCCGCCGCGCCAGCATCCGTTCTTCGACGATCCACGTTTTCGCGAGTTCTTTGGTTTGCCGAGAACTCAGGAACGGGAGGCGCCCCGCATCCAGGGCTTAGGCTCGGGCGTAATCGTTTCGCCGGAAGGTTACATCCTGACGAACCATCACGTAATCGATGGTGCAGAAGAAATCACTGTCGGGTTGACCGACCAAAGAACCTTTACGGCGAAGGTTGTCGGGTCAGATCCACCGAGCGACCTGGCAGTCTTGAAGATCGACGAACACAACCTGCCGGTGCTCAACATGGGCGACTCAGATCGTGCGCGCGTCGGAGACGTGGTCCTGGCGATCGGAAATCCGCTCGGACTCGAGCAGACCGTCACCGCCGGCATCATCTCTGCAAAAGGTCGGTCCACCGGGTTGTCCGACGGATCGTTTGAAGACTTTTTGCAGACCGACGCTCCGATCAATCAGGGAAATTCGGGAGGTGCGCTCGTGAGTGCGACAGGCGAATTGATCGGCATCAACTCGCAGATACTCTCGCCCACGGGCGGAAACATCGGTATCGGTTTCGCGATCCCCGTGAACATGGCGAAGAACGTCATGGAGCAAATCATCCGCAATGGCACCGTCCGGCGCGGCAGTCTCGGTGTAACCATTCAGCCGCTGACACCTGACGCGGTCTCGAAACTCGGATTGCAAACCGCGCGTGGTGCGCTGGTCAGTTCAGTCGTTGGTGGTGGCCCCGCAGAACGTGCGGGAGTGCGAGCGGGTGATGTGATTACGGCTTTTAATGGCGCGGCCGTCGCGGATCCAAACGGGTTGCGCAACGCAGTTGCCGGTACAGCGCCGGGCACTGATGCGACCTTAACAGTTTGGCGAAATGGCCGTGAGGAACAATTGCGCGTCAGGCTCGGCCAGTTGAACATACAAACGCGTTCACAACCGAGCGAGTGAGCGCTTTAACGTACAAGGAGGAACATGAGTAAACGAACTATATTGATTTTTTTGGTTGTGCTTTGCTGCTCCGCATTCGTGGCGGTGCCAACACGGAGTAGCGACGATGAAAGGCTGCGGGTAACCGGAACGTTCGTTGGACTTGGCGGCCGGTACTCAGGACGAACAACGCCCTTTACACTGATCGTCAGGAGCCTAACGGCACCGAATCAGGTACGCGAGTTGAACGAGGCGCTCGCACAGGGCGGACAGGATGGGCTGCTAAAATCACTCTCGAAAATGGAAGCCGGACGGATCCAGATCGGCACCGGCATCGGTCTACCCGCGAACGCGATTATCGCAGATCCATGGACCGACGGAGGTACTAAGCTCACTGTTTTTTATGAACGCAACCTTCGCTTCTTTGAGTTGCGTTACGGCACGAGATCAGAAGACTACAGGGTTGGTTACGCGGAGATATTTCTGGATCGAAACGGTCGTGGAGAAGGTACACTGATCCCCGCAGCGCGCGTGCGGCTCAAAGATGGCAACACCTGGGAAGTGGAAGACTTCGGCGTGTACCCAGCGCGGCTGCTCGGTTTGCGTGCCAGCGGACAGATCGTGCCCCGCTAATTTCACCTGGAGGGAAAATTATGAGCGTACAGTGGATCAAAGACGCCGACGCGGCGCTTGCGCAAGCGAAGGAAACAAAGAAACCTGTGCTCGTCGACTTTAGCGCGGCGCCTGCGTGAGGCGCATGCGCTCGGCTGGAAGCCGAGTCATACGACGACGACGAAGTCTCAGCATTCATCAACGAGAATTTCGTACCTCTCTCAGCCCACATCAAAGAACATCCAGCTTACTTTCATCGGTTCGACGCATTGTGGACGCCGTCCGTGTTGATACTCGATTCAGACGGAGACGAAAGATTTCGTCTCGAAGGTTATCTGCCCAAAGATGAGTTTCGATCGCAGTTGGAATTGGGACTCGCGCGGGTTTCGTTTATGAACAAAAAGTGGGCGGATGCTGAACGCAGATACGCCGCCGTGCTCGATCGTTATCCTGACTCGCAGGCAGCGCCGGAAGCGTTGTACTGGAAAGGCGTGGCCCACTACAAAGCGACGAACGATCATATGGTCCTGGGCGAGTTGCCGGAACTGTTCCGACAAAGATACCCTGACAGCATTTGGGCACTGAAAACCGCGGCCTGGGTTCACTGAGTGCCAAAAGCGTCAGGAGGAGCACCACATGTTCAGGAAGACTTTGTGTCTGGTTCTGTTGTTAGCGACGGTGAGCGCGACGGCGGCGGCGCAGGACGACGTCGAGGGCAAGAACCGCCGTGCGGTGCAGACGGGGTTTGACAATTGGCGACGTGGCATCGGAAGCGTTTTCGACCTCCTTGCTTCCGATGTCAGGTGGACCATAGTTGGCAACTCCGCCGTCGCGGGAACTTACTACAGCCGCCGCGACTTTATGGACCAGGTGGTCCTCCCTTTCAACGAGAGATTATCGACTCCGCTCGTGCCGACGGTGCGAGGTATTTACACCGACGGCGACATGGTGATTGTGCTTTGGGACGGCGCCGCGATGGCTCGCGACGGTAAGTCCTACGAGAACACACATTCCTGGTACTTGCAGATGAAGAATGGGAAAATAGTGAGCGCCACCGCCTTCTACGATGCCATCGCCTTCAACGATCTATGGAAGCGCGTCAGGCCCGGACGCCTCTAACTTCTTACTCCCGCACGCCCACACGTGGCCCTAAATGCTGGAAAAGTTCGCGTTAGCAGATAGGTCAGGCTCAGAAGCCTGCCATTGCTATGTTAACTACCTTACGAGACGGGACAAGAAGGTAACCCCAATGAAAATTAACGCGAAGCATGTTGTTTTTACTGTCATTACACTGGCGAGCCTCTACGTGCTTTATCACAACGAGCGCTTCCTCGTAGAGCCGGAGCATCCGGTTTGGCAGCGCTATGAGGCTTTCAAGTGGTGGTTACTGCCACACGGTCTATTCGGCGCGATCGTACTGCTGTTTGCGCCTTTTCAGTTTTCGGATAAGTTACGTCAACGATTTACACGGGCGCATCGCGTAATGGGCCGGTTATTTGTTGTAGGCGCGTTGTTCTGCGCGCCAATGGGTGCGTACATTCAGTATTTCGAGGAGCGCATGGGTGCGCCGCGTTCGTTCACGATTCTGGCAATCGTTGACGCTGCGATGCTCATGGGCACCTCCTTGCTCGCATTCGTCTTTGCGTTCAAGCGCAAGATCGCGCTGCATCGACAGTGGGCGACGCGCAGTTATGCAGTTGCGCTCGTCTTTATCGCGGGACGCTTTGTGTTGGGAGTGACGGGATTGGAAACTCAGGGAATTGAAATCGTGCAGGCAGTTATCTGGTCGTGCCTGGCGCTCTCAGTACCCGCAGCAGATGTCGCGCTCAACTGGAAAGACCTCCGTTCAACGGCGACCGCCCGCGTCCGCTCCGCCACACCTCAACAGAGTGTCGGCATGGCCAAAGCCGCGTAACCGTTAGCCACAAAAGTCACAAAATCAGGGTTTCTGGTTTTGTGACTTTTTGTGGTTCACGCGGGCAGGTGACGTTCGACCTTTTCTCCTGGTCTAATTCTGATCTTCACTTCCACTCGCGAACCAAGCCGATTGATGATCAGCATCAACCGATCAACTGTAAACCGCTTAAGATCGGCATTCCGGATGCGGGAGAAGTCTGCGGCTGCAATACCGGTGCGACTCTGTGCGCGGCGAACGCTTAACCCTTCGCGATCAAGCGCCTTAATAATTTCGGCGGCCAAAATTGCCTTGAACTGATCGACATCGGCGCCCTTGTGTCCCAGGTCGCGAAAAACATTTCCGCTTCCCTTTACCACCTCCAGCTTTCTGTTTCTCATCGCAACATCTCCTTCAGCCTCGTCAAGCGGTCCCTGATCAAATCGATTTTGATAGGCCAGTGGGTCCGGGTATGTTGTCATAACTGACAACATCACGTCCAACATCGTCGGAAGGAACTGGGTGAGACTGGCGCAGATGATTAGAGCGCACAGATGCAGAATGAGTTTCTGCTGAATTACATCCTAATCCTGCGGCTCAAAGCTTTGCCTCAAAGTCGAAAGTCATTGTTGGATACGGTCAGTACCGTAACGCGGTAGCGTCGGGTCGTACGTGAGCCTCTCAAATTGGTAGGAATATCGTATGTTCGAGAACTGACCCGACGCTACCGCGTTACGGTACTGACCTCCTCCAAGCCTGAATCCTGAGTTTTGAGGCCAAGCTGTGGCCTCAAACGAAACTGACGTACGCGTACCAAATGCCGAAGCAAATGCTGAAAACAGCAGCAAGAGTTTGGAGTCCCTGCTGAACGTGTGACATTTTTTTTGAGGCGAGGGCGAAGGGGAGACCTATTATTCCCGACATCAGTAACATGCCGGCGATGGAGCCAAGGCCAAAGGTTGCCACATAGAGAAAACCGATAAACGGTGAGCTAATCTGCGCCAGCACCAGCAGAGTCAATGCTCCCGACCCTGCTAATCCGTGCATCATTCCGATCAAAACAGGTTTCCATCCGATGCGCGACACTGCGTGTGAGTGATGAGCAGGTGCCGCCGGCTGGTGTTTGGTTTCGTGTTCGTGAAAGTGAACGTGCGTGTGTGATAGACCATCGTGACTGTGCTGGTGCAAGTGAACTTCACTACTCTTTCGCAGCGCGCGCCAGAGAGCACTGACGCCGAGACCAATAATCATGAGCGCGACGCCAAACTCCAACCATCCGCTCACCGTTTCCGGAATCGCGACTCGCAACGTCAGAACGATCGCAGCGATAACCAGAAGTGACGCAGTGTGTCCCGCACCCCACAGCGCACCAACCAACGCGGAATGGAACACGTTCTTGTACCTGCTGACGATCGTCGATATCGCAACGACGTGATCGACTTCCGTCGCGTGTTTCAATCCAAACACCAGGCCGACGCTCAAGACGGCCAGCACACTGAGTGACCCAACGTTCTCTAACATAGATGGCTATTGTTCCCGTGGCCGTCGTCGTACGTCAAATGCGCGCGCGGTGGGGGTGCCGCGCGCAAACAAACGACCTACCTCAATGATCTGAACGCTTCGCGCAGATCGGCGGTCAGAAGTTCGGGTTGTTCCCAGGCCGCGAAGTGCCCGCCCTTGTCGTGCCTGTTGTAGAAGATTAGGTTCGGATACGCCTTCTCCGCCCAGTTCTTCGAAGGAACATCGATGTCCTCTGGAAACGCGCTGACAGCAACGGGCAGGGTGACGTGTTTCGGCGCGAAGAACACCAGGTCCCTCGGCTTCTCCCAGTACAGACGAGCCGAAGACACGCCCGTGTTCGTCAGCCAGTAGAAGGTGATGTTGTCGAGGATGTCGTCTCGCGACAGTCCCTCAGTCGCACCATCAAAGACGCGGGCGATAAGCTTGTAACTCCAGATGTCATGGTCGATTATCCAGGCAGCCAGCGCGATCGGTGAATCCGCAATCCCGTACAGCGTCTGTGGGCGGTTGCCCATCTCGAGCGCGTAGCCAAGGCCGTACTTGTAGAAGAACGCGAGGTGATCGTATGCGTGCTGCTCTTCGGCTGAGAGGCCGGACGGCGGTGGTGCACCCGTAAAAGCAGCGCCGTCAATCTCAGGCGGCACCGCGCCGGCCATGTTGGTGTGAAGACCAATCAATTCGGGCGGAGCCTGTACGCCCATCAGGTCGACGATGATCGCGCCCCAATCGCCGCCTTGCGCGACAAATTTCGAGTATCCGAGACGCTTCATCAACACGGGCCATGCACGTGCGATGCGCTCGGGACCCCAACCAGGCGAATCCGGCTTGCCTGAAAAGCCGTATCCAGGCATCGACGGAATCACGAGATGAAACGCGTCCGATTCGGTGCCGCCATGTGCAGTCGGATCCGTGAGTGGTCCGATAATCTTCAACTGCTCGATGACTGAGCCGGGCCATCCGTGTGTGACGATGAGTGGCAACGCATTTTCGTGCTTCGACCGAACGTGAATGAAATGAATGTCGAGCCCATCGATCTCTGTTATGAAATGCGGCAGGGCCTTCAGTTTCGCCTCGCATTTCCGCCAGTCGTAATCGGTGGCCCAGTAGCGCGCGAGCTTCTGAACCGTCGCGAGCTGCACTCCTTGCGACGCATCGGTGACGGTTTCCTTTTCAGGCCACCTTGTCGCGTTGATGCGTCTGCGTAAGTCGGTAAGATCCTCCTCAGGAAAATTTATTTGAAACGGACGGATTGGGTGCTCGCTCTCTAGCTGAGTAGCAGTGGTTTGGGTCATGTTTGTCCTCCTACTTGAGTAGTTCTGAATGTCGAATGTGGCCCGGCGACCCGCTTGAACGGAAGGAAGTATTTTTTTGGGGCTCTGCCTCAAAAGTCAGGATTCAGGCTTGGAGGAGGTCAGTACCGTAACGCGGTAGCGTCGGGTCAGCCTCGAACTCTACGTCGACCCGACGCTACCGCGTTCGGTACTGACCTCCTCCAACAATGACTCTCGACTTTTGAGGCAAAGCTTCTTTTGGGGGAATGTTTAGGGCGGTGAGTATATCTTAACTGGATCGATTAACTGTAGGGCGCGCCCCTACAGGCATCCAAAGGAGATGACGTGTTAAGCTCACAAACTGAATGAACGAGAACTGCGACATCACAACTTTGCTCTTCGACTGGGATGGCACCCTCGTCGATTCAGCGCAATTGGGCCTCGTTGCTTTCGAAAAGACGTTCGATGAACTCGGAGTCCCATTTGCTCATGCGGTGTATGAAGCGACGTATTCACCGAACTGGTATTCGACGTACGAAGCCCTGGGATTACCAAGAGAGCACTGGCAGACGGCCGACGAATTGTGGATTCGACACTACGGCGAGCGCTCTGCACCGCTGATCGAAGCTGTCGGTGAAACGCTGCTTTCGTTGCGTGATAAAGGTTATCAGCTTGCGATTGTCACCAGCGGTAGTCGAAGTCGCGTTGCACGCGAGGTTGGGCAATGCGTCTTGAAAGACGCGTTTGCGGCGATCATCTGCAATGAAGACATCGTGAATAAGAAGCCGCATCCGGAAGGTTTGGAGCTGGCAATGCGCGGGATGAATGTTGCTCCGTCACGATGCGCCTACGTCGGCGATGCACCCGAGGACATCGAGATGGGTCGTAGAGGAAACGTGATGACGATCGGTGTGCGTAGTGGTTATCCGAGCAGCGCACGTGTCCTGAGTGCAAACCCCGATCTGTATGTCGAACGATTGTCGGAGCTTCTGGATCATTTTTAGTCTCGGTATGAGGGGAACCTCACGTTGCCGGTTACCGTACTTCCATCCGTTCGGCTAAAATCATCGACTAGAAAAGCTTATGTATTGTCCTAATTGTGGTCAGCAACAGGTCTCTGATGAGATGAGATTCTGTTCACGTTGTGGGCTCGGGCTGAGCGGATTGGCAGAGTGGCTCGGGGGTAGTCGGTTGCCGGCGAGACCTCGCGACGAAGCACAGACTCCAGCCGCTTTGTCGCCACGGCGCAAACTAATCCGGCGCGCTGCGAAACTGATGTTCTTCAGTGGCGTTCTCTTGCCTATTTTCATCGCGTTCAGTATTGCGGTGGACGACCCAGGACCCCTGGTCATTCCGATAATCGTCTTTTTTGTGTCCCTCGTGTTGATGCTGTATGCACGCCTCTTCAGCGACAAGACCGTACCCGCACCAGCGATTTCTCAAGCCGCCCAAACATCGACGTTAGGGTCAAACCCAGCCCGCGGATCGTTACCTCCCGCAGCTAACATTCCCATACCTCGCAGTCAGCACGTGAGGACAAACGAGTTGGCCCAACCACCGAGCGTTACCGAAAACACGACCAGACTGTTAGATAACGAGTAGCCACAAAGAGGCACAAAGAAGAACACAAAAAGTTATTTGTGCTTCAAAAAGTTATTTGTGTGCTTCTTTGTGCTTTTTGTGGCTATTGGATGACAGTGATCTTCGTTATCGGGTGAATCTCCCACGCGGTTCCACGCCAGTTGCCGGGGTTGTTTGGAGCGGTATTCTCGGCTTCTTCGGCGTGACCGACGTCGAAGTATAACCAGCCTTCGAATTCAATCCAGTGTCCAACTAACTGCTTCTGAAGAGTTTGTTCAGACCAATCCAGTCCGTGTTTCCTGGCCCACTCATTTAATCTTGGTGTGACTTCCAACACGACTTGTTCGCTCTTCGGAGCGTCCTTGCGGTTTGCAATCACGATGTGGATGTCGCGACCACACGGGCAGTAACAGTTCGTCGCTTCGGGACGGGCATGCGCGACGTCGATCACATATCCCTGAATTCGGGCGGCACGATCGGTAGACCAGCGCCGGGTGTCGTCACCGCGCTGAAGCAATTGATCGAGTGTGATCCGCGTGTCGAAGTCGGCCGGTTGCGGAAGAGCAGTTCGATTCTTTAAGCGATGGAGCGCTCGTTGTTTCGCGGTGAGACCGATACCGGCAGTCGGACAATTCCGCGCAAACACTAATGCAACGGTTGTAAGAAGTGCGGTAAGGAAAAGGATGACAAGTAGTTTTCGCGGCCGGGTCAACACGACGCAATGTTAACCCGGCGTGAAGAGAGTCAGTTAGCGTGGCGTTGAACTCGCATATCCGGCCCACATGATTTTCAGCCGCGGATCTTCATACTAATCGCGACGCCAAACGAGCCCGCAAGCCTTGTTACTTCTTCGGATGACACTCGACGCACTGAAACATCGAGATGTCTCCCAAATTGATCGGATGTTTAAATGGCTCGTTTGCTTTGTGGCAAGTGTCGCATTTGCGATCTGACAAGCCACCCAGGTCGACTGGATGCTGATAAGAGCCAAGCTTCACTGAAGCTGCCGGGTTCGCGGAGTCGTAAATCACCGTGTGACAGATATTGCAGTCATTTCGAATTACCTTTCCGGTATTGCTCACATGCTCACCGTCATGGCAACGAAAACAGCCGTTGAAATAAAGATGGCCAATGTTGTTCGGATGAGTCTGCCAGTTAGTCCTCATTTCCGGAAAGAAATAGGTGCGAAAGATCCGCTGCAGCTCGTTGGCAGATGTTTTTATGTCGTTGCCTTTATTCGCATGCAGGTCCGGATACTTTTCCGAGTAAAACTGGTCCAGACCTGAAGAGATCGACCGCAAAGCTTCATCCTCCGTTTTGTAGGTTTTGCTCAGCAGTGCAATCGACTCTCGTTTGACAAACGGCAGTGACGGATCCAATTTTCCTGCCGCAAGCGCCTGGTCCACCGCGACGTCGGGTGGAAGATAGGTGTGCGCAGGGCGGTTGTGACAATCCACGCAGTCCATTCGACGCTTGCTGGCCGCGGCAATCTGCTCCTGAGTTAAGGGTCTATTGCGATCGTGGTATTCGGTAACGTTGCCTTGCTTGTCCTGAATTCGCACCCAGGGAATTACCTGTCGCTGTTCGTCAGTTGAGACGTAGTCGATTACATTGGCGATATTCATGTGCCAGTGAATTCCGGCGACCACGCCCGTGTTTGGGCTTCCGCCTCCGACGTTAATGAGCATCCGCGTTTGACGCAGCGTGTTCTTTTCATCGTAGGCATAGTGATTGAACACTTTTAACTGCTGACCAAAGAACTTCTCGGGCCAGTGACATTGTTCGCAGGTTTCCGTGGCTGGACGCAGACTGTGAACCGGGGTTGTAATCGGGCGAGGATACTTGTTGAAAGTTACCGAATAGAGCTGGTATGCGCCCCTGAACTTGGAACGCACATACCAGCCTGCTCCTGGACCAACGTGACAGTGGACACAGCCCACGCGAGCGTGTGCTCCTGCTTTGTAGGCCGTGTATTCCGGTTTCATTACCGAATGACACGCCTCGCCACAGAACGCATCTGACTCGCTGTATTCGAAAGCCTTGTAACTGCCGAACGCGCTCGCACAGATGAATAGAAACGTCGCCGTCAAAAAAACAAAGAAAGCACGGCGAGCTCTTTCATCGTTAAGGTCGAGCTTCGGGTAAGCGGCGACTTCGGAGGGCGACGCTTTGTGCCGGCGTCTCCGTTCCAGAGTTCTGCCGAGCATAACGACAATCAATCCAAAGATCAGAACTGATGGAAAGATTATGTAAGTAAGAATTCCAAGATACGGGTTCTCCTGTTTCGACGTGATCTCAACGAGAAACAAAAGCACGATACTTACCAGCGCCGCACTGGAGATCGCCGCGCCAACGAAACTGATGTAGTTGCGGAAAAGGCTGGGTTGTTTAGCGTTCGTTTGTTCAGCTTCGCTCATAGATCACATGTCTCGAACAAAGTTTCGCAAAGGCGCCAAGACGCAAAGTGAATTGATATTCAACTTTGCGTCTTTGCGCCTTTGCGGAAGAAATCGTTTTTGGACCTTTGCTACTTCACTGCTTTAACGATTTCATGTGGGCCACAAGTGCCTTGGCCTGCTCTTCGTTAATTCCCTTCTCTTCATAAGCCGGCATGTTAGGCGGCTTCTCTGGCTTTTTTCCTTTGAGCACGATCTGCACGAGATCGGCGTCACTCATCGTCGCGTCGAACTTCTTTTCAGCCGTTGCACCGTGGCAGGCGACACATTTCGCTTTGTAAGTAGCAGCGGCATCAAAATCGTCGGTTTTAACGGCTCGAGCTGCCGCCGAAATAAGTGCAAAACCCGCAACAAGCATCGCCACGATAGTGGCCAGCGTCATCGTTTTCAGTGTCTTCATGTTCCCAACCTTTCTCTCAGCCGGCAGCGCCGTTGTTCTCTCAACGGGACGCGGGTGCAACGATTGTGCCGGGCACAATTTCAACAATTTACCCCTTAAAATCATGGGTTTGCGAACTTTCGCGCAGCGCGCTGCGAAACTTCCCCCAAGCTAAAGCTTGGGGAGAATGAGAGAACCCTGCGGTTGGCCACCCATTCCATATCAAACCCGATCCTTAAAAGCGCCATTTCGTTCCCGTGTGGCAGCGTTTGCACACGGAAAAATCGTCGCCACCAAAAGCTCGCTTCCCGTTGTGACACGACATGCAACTGAACGCACGCGGCGCAGCGTGATGATTGAGCGGCTGAGGCGCGCTCACGTCTCTTCGGCCTGCCTGGATCCGGTGACACTCGTTACAACTCAACCCTTCCGAGCGATCGTGTTTTGCATGACTGAAACCAACACGAAATGCAGGCGCCGATTGCGATGCACGTGCGTAACGTTCCATCGTGTGGCAAACGCCGCACGAGGAAATATCACGACCGTTCGCTTGCGCACGTGGCGCGTGACAGCCAAAACAATTTGTGTGCGCGTTGAAGCCTGCAGGTATCGACAGCGCGACTCCTCCACGTAGCGGCCGGTGACAAGTGTTACAACTCAGCCGGCCCGCATCCTGGTGCTGTGCGTGATCGAAACGCATTCCAAAGCTCGAAAGCCGTGGAAAGGCTTTTACGGTCCCCGCCTGTGCGTCCGTGTGACAGATCGTGCAGATCTGACTTCCGGAGTTTGCAAACTCTTTCGCATGACAACCCGTGCAAGGCGCGTGGCGCGCAGCTCCAGGCATTGCAGGCCGAGGATCGTTCGTTTCTCTGCGGTGACATAGCAGACACGGCAATCGCGAGTGATTCGGGTTGTCATGTTTGAACTGCGAGTAATTTGTTTGGGCCACAACAAGGCACCAAAAGAACAAAAGTATTCGCAAAATTCTTTTGTGCTTCTTTGTGGCGTTCATTTCGGGATAGCGTTAGTGTGACTCACCGGCATGGGTTTACTTCCAAGCACGAGGTGGCACTTGGTGCAAACAAATCCACTGTTCTTCGTTCTTTGATCAATCTCGTAGTTCAGGGCTCCACCGTCGTCCAGAGTCGCCGTTACATGACAACCTTCAGCGCCACCGCACGAGCGCACAGGAACTTTGAGCGTCTGCACATCGACGGTGTTCATCCGCGCCGGCACGTGGCAATCCGCGCAGGCGAGATCCGGATGTGCTCCACCTTCATGTCGAAAGGCGCCCGCCGACATTCGATTTCGCCAGGCGCTCAGAACGATCCGGTCGGTGACTCCCATGGTGGCAGGCAAACCGGGATCGAAATCACTGTTAATTTTTACAGACGAGCTCCGGAGTTTGTGACATACCTGACAATCAGACGACACGGGCGCGATTCCTGATTCGGCGTTATGACAGGTGAAGCAGCCCGCGTGGCTGTTTGGAATCGTCTTGAACGTCCCTTTCTTCAGCCAGAATGCGTCGCCTAAATTCTTCGGCGGCTTCGTGAAGTATTCTTCGCTCGACTTCCCTTGCGGCTGATAAGTTTGATGACAAACGGGACAGTTTGCCGGCGGTTGCTTACTCTGTTGACTGCTCCACGTGACCGCAATCAAACGTGGTCCGATACTCTCGACACGACTGACTACTTCAAGGTGAGTCTCGTGTGGAAAATTTACTGCGAACTCACGGCTCAAATCTCTTCGCGGCTTTGAAGCGTCAGCGACGTCGCCCAAACTCGGAAACAAGAAACGCGCAGTATCGCGCGGTGTAACGGCGACGTGGCAATTTGCACAAATTCGCGGCGCCGGCCTCTCGCGCGCGAAGAACTGTTGCCGATGACAATTGAGACACGCCGTGTGCTCGGGAAACTCGGCGACATCCGGAAAAGCCGCATCGCCTTTACGAACTTCCTTCCAATTCGCCGTTGGAAACTTATGACACGAATCACATGCGAGCTTTTGATTCGTGACATGAGTGACGTGAGAAAACTCAGAATAGTTGCTGCGCGTCTGCGATTTACTGGTTGCCGGACGCCGGCGCGTTTGCGCGTGGGTTTCAGTTTTGATTGCAATGAAGGACACCATCATCGACAACGCCGTGCTAATCACCAGGAATGTTATTAGTCGGATCACGCGCCAATAATGAGAGTTTTCCTCGCCAAGGCGCCAAGGCGCAAAGAAGAAGTAGTCAGTTCTTCTTTGCGCCTTTGCGTCTTGGCGAGGAAAACCTGCACCGCAGAGATCGCAGAGGTACGCAGAGAGCGCAGAGTTTCTAAAAACGATCATTCCCTGCGGCCGAAATAGAGGCGCAACGACGTGTAAGGCAGATGCGCGTGATAATTCTGCGGCCGCGGGCCCACTATCGGATCTTCGTTGTAGTTGTAATACTGATACCCCACATTCCAATCGAGCCGGTCGTGGAGCTTAATGGCCAGCCGCGCTTCAGGCGATTGGTACGACATCGGATACGAGGCGATCAACGTTCCGGGCCGTCCCGTCGGATCGGCCAGTCGATTTCCCTGCCCGTTATCCTTGTTGATTCGATACGCCGTAAACAACGTCGCCCGCGGCGCGAGGCGGGCCACGGTCTCCACGAAGAAGAAGTTGTTCCTCGCGTAGTACAGACTGAGGCCACCAGGGTGCGCAACGCTATTGAAGAAATAGTCAATGGTCGACTTGCTGGTTATCCAGTGATAGTTGTAGCCCGTGCTGATCGAAAAGTTCGAGGTCGTGGTCCAATCGAGGGACGAAGTAAAGATCCGCGACTTGATGCTGACGCCGAAGTCTTCCAGAGAAACTCCCGCGATTTCCGAAGGATTGGCATTGTTTTTGGCGATCACGGCAAAGTTGAGACCAATCCGAGACGTCGGTTTGAACCTGGTCTTCGCGCGAATGTTTGTGTAGTCGTAATTGCCGATGCGTGTGAAGACGTTGTCTGCCGTCCCGTGCTCAGCGTCAAAGTAGATGGTCCAATCGCTTGCCGGCCGTGCTTTGAATCCGCCGAGAATGGCGTGGGTGTTATTCTCCTCGGTATCACTCGCAGGCACGAGAGCAGTGGGAGCGTTAGTGCCGAGATTGAATCCGCTGATCTCTTCGGTGACGCGACGTCTCCCATAGCGATAGCCGAAGTGAATCGAATAGTCGCGGCTGAACTGATAATCGCCTTCGATGGTGTTTTGAATCTTTCGATAATCGGTGCGCGTGTTTACGTTCTGGCCACTAAAGCCGATCGTGTCGGTCCTCGTGCCGCGAGTGAGAGAAAAGAAATCACTAAAAAGCGCATCACCAGTGATCTCGAAGGTTTCGACTCTGAATGTGTTTGAGAGACGAAACTTATTAGTGGCCAAAAACGTCAGCCCCACATCTCCCAACCAATTCGGCCGTTCGGAGTTGCCGGTGAGATTGTATTGGCCGAGATTCAGGATATTTGGAGTGGCAGCCGGTGGACTGGGAGGAAAACCCGTGATCCGTGGATTCCAGTTTCGACCCGTAAAGGCTTCAAGCAACGAATAATTCGACTCGGCCTTGCTGTAGATAATGCGACCCGTGATGTCGAGTTTTTTAGCGATCAGGCTTTGCAAACTGAACCGAGTGTAATTAACGCTGCCGCGTGCGGGTTCGTTGCGATCGAAGCTGGTGAAATTCGCTACGGACGAGTTGAGATTTATTCCGGGAGTCGCTCCGAGATCTATAAAACTGTCGTCACGGAAGCGTCGAAATCCCTGCAGGAAGGAAAAGTTTACGGGACCCAGACTTCCGTCTGCGCCCACGCGGAAATCGTTGGCGCGCGACCTCACTTCCGAAAGCAAATTGAATTCATTGCCACCGGCGTGATAGTTCGTGAACGCCGGCCCACTATAACGTTCGGGAGAGTAACCAATATTAAAGCGAATACGTTGATTCTTCGGCAGGAGTGTGAGGTCAAAATCTCCTAAGTGAATTCTGGTGTCGCGGCCGTGCTCGCCGGTGACCAATTTGGGCGGAACATTGAATTGCGCCGGACTGAATACCCAGTTCGGGTTCGCAAAGTTGTTGAGGAACCGAAAGTATTTGAACCGGCGATAAGTGGCATCGAAGCGGTACCATTTCGGTTGTTCCGCACTCAGTCGCAGATTCCCCTGCGGATCGGCGCCCCACCCCGTCGAATTAACAAGGAAGGTATCGAACAGTGTGCCGCCGCCGTCTTTCGACTTCAATAAAAACGAGCTGTCGAAAAGTCGCGGACCAGCTCTGTAGTTCAGATCACTTTGATACTTGTTGTGATCGCCGTCGACACTGAGGCCTCGATATCCAAACTCCACACTCGAGATAACGGTGAAGTCGCCGGCGTTTTCACCGCTTTCAGCCGGAGTGTCGGTGGAATCGTTTTTTTTAGGAGCGGGTGACGCAGACGATTGTTGCGCTGCTGCCAAACCAGCCATGACGATCACGACCAGCGCCAATCCGATTATGCGCAACGAAATTGTTTGCTGTGTGCTCATGGGACCCAACCCCGCTATCAATTGACAGCCGCGTTAACGGAAAAAGACTGGACTCGTTCGCGAGCCGTGGATCTTGATATGACAGTTCGTACAGTTCGCGTACTGCGCGTTCAGGTTGTGCTGCGGACCAGCGGGCTCATCCGCGCCGACACCATGCGCCACGCTGTGACAAGTCAAACAGAGTTGCGCTACGCGACTCGTCGTCAGCAGGCGCGGATTGGACGAACCATGCGGCGTATGACACGCAACGCAGCCCTCGGTCTTGACCGGAGCATGTTCGTAAACAAATGGTCCCTGCTTGTCTACGTGACACTTGATGCAGGCTGCGTCCGCGCCGGTCGCAAGTCTCGTTTGCTTGAGTTCGAAGCCGCCGTGCGGATTGTGGCAATCGCTGCACTTCATCGCACCTTCCAGCACCTTGTGATGGAAAGGCAATTGGAACTGGTGTTTGACCTCGCTATGACAACCCATGCATAGCTGAGGTTCGCTCGTCTTGAGCAAACGCAAATCGGCGAAGCCCGGTTTCTGCGAGTTTGACGGCGAAACAAACACGTTCGACGCCGCTAGTTGCCTGCCAGGTTCGCGAGCATGGCTGGAGTGGCAATCTATACAACCGATATCGTTGCGCCAGTGCTCACCGCGACGGAAGTTGTTGTGTTCTTCCTTACCCGAGTGACAGCCAAGACACGTTTCGGAGACTTCTTTCGACGATTTGTTTTTGAAGGAAATGATCTTCTTCGGATCGCCTTCTTCGATGTGGGCCTTGCCTGGACCATGACACGATTCACAACCCGTAACCTTCTCTTTCCAACTTCCAATCTTTGCAAGTTGAGCGTGAGAGGTGTGTGAGAAAGCTTTGAACTGGTCTTCGTGACAGTCCTTGCACGCGTCGCTGCCTACATAATCGCCGGATTTGTCCACGCCGGCAGACTTGTACAAGCTGAGTTCGGCCTGGCTGATGGACGCAGACTGAGAAGAGTTGTCGTAACTGAGTGTAGCGATCGTGATGACAACGAACGCACAGATCAGGAGTGCTTTAATGAATTTATTCATTCTTCGGCCCTCCCCCTGGATTGTTGCGATTAACAGGCCTTGAGAAACAAATGCCGGCGCATTTTAGAATTTAAAGGTCGTCTTTGATGTGACGACTGTCACTTGAGCAGAGGAGTAAATCATGCGCTCGGTAGACCTGAGTGTCAAGATTTTTCAGCCCTGCGCCATTCGGCTCAAGGCCGCGTTATCGCGGATTAGAATACTGTCTGACGTGATTTCAATTATCTTGCGCCTGCCCAAACTCGCTAGCGTGCGCGTTACTGTTTCTCGCGACGAGCAGATCATTTGAGCGATCTCCTCGTGCGTGAAAACGCGGTCAATGCGGTCGGATTTCTTACTCCACTCGAGCAACAGTCTCGCTAACCTGGCGCTCGCCGTCTGCGGTAATAGTAATGATCTCGTGCGTTCCGTTAGCTCAGTCAGCTCGTGACTAAGTATTTTCAGGATCGCCCGAGCGCCTGCGTGACTCTTCTCAATGAGCTCGACCAGTTCAGCGCGTGGAATGAAATCTGTGCGACACGGTTCGAGAGTCTTGACCGTCGCTTCGTATGAAGAACTCGCTAGCACGGAGTTCAATCCCAGCACGTCGCCGGCCCTGGCCACGCGTGGTGTCACAATTCTTCCGTCTATCGACGAGATCGAGACGGTAGCGCTGCCCGTCCTCAATATGTAGACACCTCGCGCCGGCTCTCCTTCGGCAAACAACACCTTGCCGCGGCCATGGACCGAATTCAAATAGCGTATGTTCGACGCGTGGATCTCACGCAGCAGCGAATGCAGATTTCCGCCATTCGATACTTCCGGCGGTTGGTCCAGTTCTATGTATTGCGCGCTCGGCATGATCAAGCTCCCTGTGCACGCGCTCGGCCGTTCGGTTCTTCCGCAGGCGCAGCGAGGTGCTGCTGAAATAACCTCGCCGAGGCTTCAAGAAAATCGTACGAAGTAACAATTCCGACTAACTGATCGCCGTCTACTACCGGAAGACACCCGACACGATTGCTCCGCATGATTTCGATCGCGTTCAACGACGACGTATCAGGAGTAACCGTGACCGGGTTCGCGACCATCACTTCCCGGACGGTCGTCGGACTATCGTCGCTATTCGCCCGGTTACTCAGAATTCGCAGCACGCCACGGTGAGTTACCAAACCCACCAATCGGCCATCCTGATCCTCGACAGGCACGTGCCGAATGTGTCGCCAGTCCATCACGCTCGCGGCGAGATCGACCAGGTCATCGGGACTGACGGTAAACAGGTCCGTCGACATGAACTGACCGACCGTGCGATAGCCATGCTCCCATCCCTCAGCTTCTGCTTTTTCTATATTGGCCCAGCGATGAATTGGTTGACCTGTTTTCTGACTTGCCAACATCGCCGACGTTAGTTTTCTTTGTCGCGCATCTTTCGAAAGCGATGTCTCCATCGTCGCGAGAGATTTCATCATCCAACCCGCGCCCGTCTGGCGGCTTCGCGCCCGCTCTTCGACGATTCCGAGATACTTATCCACGTCTCCAGTGGCGACTTGCATACTCGTCAATCCCTGGCGAGCAAGCGGCAGCAGGTGGTCCAGGATCAGCGAAGGAGCGCTGATGCTCTGCCCGTCGATCCACTGGAACTGAGCATCGAGCCCATGCCTCGCCGCGCGGAAAAAATTCATCTTTGCATCGTCAAACGCCATTCGGTTCGCGATCTGGCCATACACTTGCGGGAGTGCGGTCATCAAACCGGTGAAGAACGCAGCATTGGCAATTT
Organism: Pyrinomonadaceae bacterium; assembly: GCA_035571655.1. Taxonomy (GTDB): domain Bacteria; phylum Acidobacteriota; class Blastocatellia; order Pyrinomonadales; family Pyrinomonadaceae; genus PSRF01. Next base: position 20,749 of record DATNCH010000271.1, on the reverse strand, counting down.
CGTCGACGACCGTTGGACCAGATGGCAACGCACGATTCTCGATACGCAGATGCGCAACGCCTTCGGTAACTCCGTAGCAGGCCCGATTCCAGCGCCAGACAGTGCCGTTGTGTAACCGCAACGCTGAAAGCGAAGGAATCTCGCCTCGCGCGAGTACCTGGAACGGATTCTCATCCGGCTCATTGATCATGATCGGACGAAAGCGAGTGATCTGATCGTGAAAGAGCTCGACGATTGAGTGTTGCAGCCACTGATCGCCAAAGTTGACGCGCGTTGGCTGGTTTCGCGTGAGCTGCGGACGCGAGCGCTCATCGGTTGAATGCTGAAACAGCGCGACACGAGTCTCCTGCCACAAACGTTGACCAAACAGCAGCGGCGAATTCACTGCAACGGCGAGGACCGGCGCGGTTATCGCCTGCGCGATGTTGTAATGATTGGCGAATTCCCTGGCGTTGCTTTGAAAATGGACCTGGAAACTGGTGTTGCACGATTCCATCATGATGTTGTCGTGCGTCAGGTGCAGCTCGTCCAGCCCTTTGATGTGAATCGAAAGTGGACCACCACGCATCCGGATCACACCTTGATTCAGCTCGTGATACCGCGCGATCGGCGCCAGGTTGTTCAGGGTCAAGTCTGACTTCTGAAGCGTCGGTAGAATGCCGGACAAGAAAACGTCGGCATCCTGAGTCGCAGCACCTTTGCGCGCGAGATCGAGCAGTTCCTCGAGCTCACACTGCATGCGGGTGAAGCAATCGTTCTCGAGTTTGAGTGGAGTGAGATTGGCTTCGAGATTGAACCGCGCGATCTCTGTTGTCAGTCGCGCGTCGGCTGCATGCTTCAGAACTTCTGTTGCAACCGGAGCCGGTCTCAAATAACGATCGATCAGAAACATCTCCTGTTCGGCGCCGATCCGCGTGACACCGCTCTCGACGCAATCGTTCTCGAGCATGAACGCAAGCGCGCGCAGGTCTTCCAGCAGGGCCTTCATGAAGGCCTGTGCTTTCTTCTCATCGGCGTGTTGTTCGATGTTGTGCTCTCCCATTTCCCCTCATTTATTGATTAGGGCCACAGAGTTACATGGATGACTACGGACTAATCCGCATTCATCTGTGAAATCGGCGACTGAAATCCTCGGCTACGGTCTAATCGCCACTTTCATGACGCCGTCCAGTCGCTCGCCAAACAACTCGTATGCTTCGCCGATCCTGTCCAATGGAAATGTGTGCGTCACTAACGGCGTAAGATCCACACGCCCGTGACGAACAACCTCCATCAACCGGCGCATCCTCTCTTTCCCGCCAGGACAAAGCGTCGTAACGATCCGGTGGTCTCCGATGCCGGCGGCAAATGCCGCATACGGAATCTCGAGTTTTCCGGAATACACACCGAGACTCGACAGCGTCCCGGCAGGTCGCAGACTTCGCAATGCACTCTCAAATGTTTGTTGCGTGCCAAGCGCTTCGATCGCGACGTCAGCTCCGCCACCGGTCAGACGTTTTACTTCTTCAACCACGTCGACGTCGCGATAGTCGAGGGTGACGTCGGCGCCCATGCGTTTGGACATTGCCAGCCGGTGCTCGTCGCCATCGATCCCGATAATCAACGAGGCGCCCATCAGCTTTGCGCCTGCTGTGGCACACAAACCAATCGGGCCTTGCGCAAACACGACGACTGAGTCGCCGATCTTTATCCGCGCAGACTCAGCACCGCTAAAACCGGTAGAAGCAATGTCTGCAAGCAGGACTACCTGCTCGTCCGTGAGTTCATCAGGAATTTTCGCGAGGTTCGCCTGTGCGTAAGGCACCTTCAGATATTCAGCTTGAGCGCCGTTTATCGTGTTTCCGAATCGCCATCCACCGAGTGCTTCGTAGCCTTCACCATGACCGCACTGGGCCGAGTGGCCCGACAAACACGCGCGGCATTGACCGCAGGGCGTAATCGCGCCTACCAGGACGCGATCGCCGATGTTGTATCCTGAAACACCTTCGCCCAACTCTTCGATCACGCCGACCGGCTCATGTCCGATGACTAAACCCGGAGCAACCGGATACTCGCCTCTGACGATGTGAAGGTCGGTTCCGCAGATCGTCGTGAGCGTCACGCGAATCACTGCCTCGCCGACGCCCGCGCGAGGTTTCTCGACCTCTTCGACGCGAATCTTGTTCTTACCATGGAAAACATTTGCTCTCATTGCACTACCTCTCTGCTGCACATCAATCGATCCAGCGCATCGTCGACTTTCCTCAAACGCGATTGAAGCAACTCTTTGCGCTCGTCTGACGCTGGACCAGAGTCTTTGAGCAGAGACTCGCAAATGTCTTCGCGTTCCTCGTGCAAGCGATTCCAGATAAATCCGCTCTTTCCTCCAATCGGGATTTCAACCAGCGGAATTGTAGGATTTTCGTTCATGATGTTTGCCCCCAAATTTATGAATGCTTAACTTCCCAATACCTCTGCTGCACGCGTTTGGCCCAGCTCCAGAAACGACCTTGTGCAAGCGTCGCTGGCTCATCGGTCCAAATATCTTTGTGCAGATAAAGGCCGTCGGTTCCGGCGTCGTCAATCACAAAACGCATCTCGTGGATGTAATTCGCGTTGCGTTCTCGTCCTTCGATTTCTGCGATGAGATTTGTCGCGGCAACCTCCGCCTGGCGCACGGCCATGTGGCCCATCTTCGGCCCGCTGAAACTCACGCAATCACCGGCGGCGTAAATTCGTTCGTGGCCGGTCACGCGCATGGTCCTATCGACGTGGATGTAGCCCTCGTCGTCTGTCATTTCCACGTAATGTGCTGCTGATGATCCTCGAAACGGCGGCACCAACATCAGCAAGTCGAACTGAATAGCGTCTGCTGTAGTCGTTGTGGCTGAGTGCTGGGTCAGCGACACGATGCGGGTGTTTGGAAGATGCTCTATCTGATGAGCATCGAATGCGTCCTTTAGTGCGGCAGCCGCGGTGGCATCTCGGAGTTCTGATTCAAGCGTTTCCGGACTGACGACAGTTATTCTGACGCGCTCGCGTCGACCGTTCTTTTCCAGGTGGCGTGCCAGCGCGAACGCCGTTTCGTACACAGGCACAGGCAGGCGGGCGCCAACACACTGGCCCAACACGACTCTCCCACCGTCAAGCGACTGCACGGCTTTGCCAAACTTGATTGCTTTGTCGACGTTCAGTAGATGGTGAGCGTGTTCATAGAAGCCGAGGATCTTCTCGGTTGCCAATCTGCGACCGAGAGCGAAGACGAGGTAATCATAGGGGAGACTTCCCTGGACTTGACCGTGCGCGATGGTAACTCTTTGTTCGAACGGATCGATGTGAGCAACTTCGGCTTCGACAAAGTTCACACGACGATTCAACATCGTGTGGCGCAGGTCGAATGAAACGTCGTCGACATTGCACTTGCCGAAAGCCAGCCTGACCAGCGCGGGGTAAAAAATAAACTGCCGGCTCCGTGACACGAGCGTGATCTGGTGCTCGTCGCCAAGGTGCTCGGCAAGCCGTTCTGCGGCCACCACCCCGCCAAAGCCGCCACCCAGTACCAAAACCTTTGCCATCGCCAAACGCCTCTCCTCGCCTGGCTATGTGCATAAGCTGTACCACTACGGATTTTAGGAATTTCCCTGAGATTGGCGGAGAAGTTGCGGGGTATTTCGCAGGTCAGTTGAAATTTCCGCAAGAGCCCAAAAAGGCACAAGACAGATCACAAATGAAATTTTGTGGGTTCTTTTTGTGCCTTTTTGTGGCTAATTGTTTAGTCTCTTAACACTCGGGCTAAGGTGTTCAAGAGTTTCTCTGCGGTGTAAGGCTTGTTGAGGAAGACTGCGACACCTTCGAGCACGCCCTCGCCCGCACGCTGTCCCGCTCCGAGGCCGCTCGCGGCGATGATACGAACCTTCGGATTCATTCGTTGCAGCGCTCTGATCGTGGCGGGCCCATCCATGAACGGCATGACCATGTCAGTCAACACCACAGCAATCTCATTTTTCTTGTCAGCGTAGAGCGCGAGCGCTTCAGTGCCGTCGCTTGCGGTCAAAACTGTATAGCCGAAAGTTTCGAGCGTGCCTCGGGTGATCTCACGGATGGATTCCTCGTCGTCCACGACCAGGATCAACTCTCCGTGTCCGAGCAGGAGATCCGTTTGCAGGGCGGCGGACTCTGCCGCACCGGGCATATCGACAGCAGGCAAGTACAACGTAAACTGGCTTCCTTTGTGCAGCTCACTGTAGACGTTGATAAAGCCGCCATGACTCTTCACTATCGTCAACGCAGTCGAGAGACCGAGGCCCGTGCCTTTCGTCATCTCTTTTGTGGTGAAGAACGGTTCAAAGATCCGGCTCTGAATCTCCGGCGTCATGCCTGGGCCGGTGTCAGATACGCTTACACTGACAAAGCGCCCCGGCTTGGCTTCGAGGTGCATGCGCGCGTAATTCTCATCGACAAAAACATTCTCGGCTTTGATCGCGATCGACCCGCCTTCCGGCATCGCGTCGCGAGCGTTGACGCAGAGGTTCATCAGCACCTGGTGCATCTGAGTCGCATCGGCTGAAATGATCCAGAGGTCGTTCGGAATCTGGAAACTGATCTCGAGCGACTTCGGGAGTGTCTCGCGCAGGATTTTGACAATCTCCTTGACCAGGTGCTTTGGCTGCAAAGCCACGCGCTCACCCTCGACGCCCCGCGCAAACGACAACACCTGACGCACCATGTCTCCGCCACGCTCGGCGTTTGTGCGCAAGACGTCGAGCCATTTCTTGCTTGCCTCGTCAGTCGTTTTCAACTGCAACATGTCGATGGCCATCAAGATCGGCGAGAGCACGTTGTTCAGGTCATGCGCGATTCCGCCGGCGAGCGTGCCAATCGACTCCATCCTTTGTGCGCGAAGAAACTGCGACTCCATCCGCTTCTTTTCCGTAATATCAGTGTTGATTACAAGAATGGAATTTGGTTGACCTTGTTCATCTCGCACCAGCGTCCAGCGACTTTCGATGATAATCTCCGCGCCGTCACGACGCGTGTGACGAATCTCTCCCTGCCATTCGCCGTGCCGGATCACGGCCTTCCGCGCTTCTTCAAACTGCGGCGAAGGCTCTTTGAACAGTAATTCTTTAACGTTCTTACCGATAGCTTCCTCGGCGGCCCAACCGTAGATTTTTTCGGCGCCCTTGTTCCAAAACCTGATATTGTGATCGAGATCGCGCACGAGGATCGCATCCTGTGCCTGGTCCAGGAGTGCCGCCTGTTCTCGTATCTGTTCCTCGGCGCGTTTGCGCTCGGTGATGTCGCTGCGAATTGCGACGTACTGGTACGGTTTTCCTTCGGAATTGAGAAAAGGAACGATCGTCGTGTCTACCCAGTAGAAGCTTCCGTCCTTAGCGCGATTGCGTATCTCGCCACGCCAGACTTTGCCGCTCGCAATGGTGGTCCATAAGTCTCTGATGAATTCTTTCGGATGGTATGCGGAGTTGATGATGCGATGATCCTGACCGAGCAGTTCAGCGCGCGAGTACTTTGAGATCTCGCAGAATTTTTCGTTGACGTAGTTGATGATTCCACGTTGATCCGTGATCGCAACGATTGCCGACTCGTCGAGTGCAAACTTGATGTCAGCCAGTTCTTTTTGTGAGCGTTGTAAGGCTTCTTCGGGGAGGAGTTGGTTTGGATTGGTGGCCGTCATGGAATTACGTTTCGGCGTCGACGGTGGCGACTTGCGCGTCTTCGAGCTTCTTCAGCCGGTATCTTAGCTGATCGCGCGAGATACCGAGCAGTTCCGCGGCGCGTGTTTGGTTCCCGCCACTGCGCTCGATGGCTTGTCGAACAAAAGACAGTTCAGCTTCGTCGAGCGAGATGCCATGAGCAGGCAAGACGAATTGAGCAGCATCGCTATTCGTGGGCTCGAGTCGTGGTATTTCCAACAATCCGCCGGGCAGGTAGTCAGTCGTGATCTGATCGCTGTCTTCGAGGATCAGGGCACGCTCGATGACGTTACGCAGCTCGCGCACATTTCCCGGCCATCTGTATTTTCTGAATACTTCAGTGGCTTCTGATGATAAGGCCCTGATCTTTTTGTTTCGCTTCAGGCGAGCGCCGATCGAATCGATGTAGTGTTGCGACAGCAGCAGGACGTCGTCACCACGTTCGCGAAGCGCAGGGATGTCTATCTGAATGATCGACAAACGATAATAAAGGTCGAGTCGAAAGCGCCCGGCTTCGCTTTCCGTTTTCAAGTCGCGATTGGATGCAGCGAGGACGCGCACGTCAAGCGGAATGTCTTTCAAGCCGCCGACCCGACGGAAAGCTCCTTCTTCCAACACGCGCAAAAGCTTTGCTTGCAGCGAGAGTTCCAGTTCACCGATTTCGTCCAACAGCAACGTTCCGCCTTCCGCCTGTTCGAACAATCCTTCCTTGCGTGCTTTAGCATCGGTGAACGCTCCTTTTTCGTAACCGAAGAGTTCCGACTCGATGAGCGTCGCCGGAAGTGCTGCACAATTCACGGCGACGAAAGGTCGTTCGGCGCGTTGCGAGCCGTAATGAATGGCTTTCGCGACGAGGTCTTTGCCGGTCCCAGACTCGCCTTGCAGTAAAACTGACGACACTTCGCTTTCCGCGACCTTCGCCGCGAGGCCCAGCATCTTCTTCATCGCCGCAGACTCACCGACGATCTGCCGGAAGTTAAACTCTCGTGCGCGTTCCTTCCTGACCTGCTCGACTTCGCGACGCAAGTGACGAGCTTCAATCGCGTTACGAATCGTGACGCGGAGCTCTTCGAGATTGATCGGTTTGCCGATGAAATCGTAAGCGCCACCTCGCAACGCCGAGATCGTATTATCTATCTGCACATTGCCAGTGATCATGATCACCACAGCGTCGGGATGTTCGCGTTTGATCTCGCGCAGCACATCGAGACCCGAACCGTCAGGCAGATCGATATCGAGCAGAACTGCGGCTGGTAGATCCGCGTAGAAGTTCTTTAACCCCTCGGCAACTGAGGCTGCTTCGACGGCCGCGAATCCCCAACTTTGCAGAGCTTCCGTGAGCGTCCAGCGAATCGCCTGGTCGTCGTCTACAACAAGTATTTGTTCGTTTGTGTTCTTCAGAGACATTAACGAATCAGAAGGCTGTGGTTTTGATTATATGGCACAAGCTTTGCCGTTGGAAACCAATCCCATGGAACACGACCATTCACCCGAAGCAATCCGCAAAAGGCTGGAGACTGGTCCAACGCACAACTACCTCCGCGACTGGATCTACGGCGGCATCGATGGATCCGTCACGACCCTGGCGGTTGTTACCGGAGTCGCCGGCGCACAGCTTTCAAAGTGGATAATTCTTGCGCTCGGATTCGCCAACCTGTTTGCCGATGGGTTTTCGATGGCTGCGAGCAACTATCTCGGGACGAGAGCCGAACACGATGACTGGCGTCGTTTGGAACAGATCGAGAATCGCCACATTGAACTGGCGCCCGAAGGCGAGCGAGAAGAAGTGAGACAGATTTTCGAACGGAAGGGTTTTGAAGGTAAAGACCTCCAGCGAGTCGTGGAACTGGTGACGTCCGATCGTGAACGATGGGTCCGAACGATGTTGACGGACGAGTATGGACTACCTCATGAAGTGCGTTCCCCCTGGATTGCCGCAATCAGCACGTTTACGGCGTTTCTGATATGCGGGTTAGTACCCTTGCTGCCTTATTTAATTGGGATGGAACACTCGTTTGCGGCGTCGACAATTTTGACGGGCATTGTCTTCGCGACGATTGGTTCGATAAAGAGCCGATGGTCCACTACCTCGTGGTGGCATTCGGGTCTGACAACATTTTTAGTAGGCGCGATCGCCGCCTCACTCGCCTACGTTGCGGGCGTGATTGTAAAACGGTTATTAGAGTGACCTTGCCCGAAAGTCTGACACGCAGTTGAATCGGGGCTTTTGAGGCAAACCAGAGAACTTCGTGAGTCATTCTTCCAATACCAGCAACGCAGTTTGCCCTCCGCCGGAAGTTACATTCAACAGTGAAGATGCTGATAAACGAATTATGCTCAAACGAACCGGCAAGCGTTTCGGCCGCGCGCTTTATCGTTTCGTATTGACGCCGAGGCAAGATATGCGGCCGCAGAAAAGGGCAAGTGGCACGGTTCCCCTGGAGCAGCCCAAGCTCGCGCTGGGCAGTTCGCAACTCATCGAATAGTGTGGGGCCAAGCGTGGTGTCAGCGAGAATCGAACGGTCAAGTCATTACCTCTTTCACTTTCATGATTGCTTCTCCTTCCGCACGAGGACGTTATCCCCGCAGCAACCGCCTGCGTCACACACTACGCTTGCGAATGAGCAATGAACGTGCCGCTGCGAATGTCTCGAAATTGCGATCCGTTGGCCCAGCCGTTATGGGGGAAGTTCCGCAACGGTGCGGGGAAACTCACCTTCGCAGATCATGTGGCTTCTGCAAAAGTATGAATCGCACTTGGATACAGTCAGTACAGGGAGCGGTAGCGACCTGGTCAAACGATGAAGTCGAGAAGCGCTAAGAATATTGCATGCTGATCACTGACCAGGTCGCTACCGCTCCCAGTACTGACTGTGTCCAAGAATGATTCCGGACTCTTGAGACAAAGCGGTGTCGCGTTGGTTTCTGCAAAGTCTTGTGTGGGTTGTCGACGACTTATAAACGTCGACGCTCGGGCCTTTGAATTCAATACGCAATTTGCTCCAATTTGGCGGCCTGGTTGATGGATACGCGTCGACTGTATGTCTCTGCCACTGCCCAACTGACGAACACGGCGGCCGTCAACCAGATCATCCCCAACCGTTCAACCTGTTCCAGTCCCAGCACAAGCCTCAGGCCGGGAATAAAAACGGTTGACACTTGTACGCCCAGACACAAGACAACTACCAGAAGCAGGGCAATGTTGGTTCGTGGCGGAGTGACAATGCGACGTGCTGAATAGGCGAGAACTAGTTGACTGATTGTTGCATACAAAAACAGCAGCGTGCGCGACTCTTCAATGGTGTAGCTAAAGCGAGGGAGCACGATCAGCAGCAATCCCCCGATTAGTGCCGATACAGTTCCAGCGATAACAATAAAGCGCAGCGATGCGGAGTCGAGTAGTGGCGATCGCGGATCGCGCGGCGGTCGCTGCATGAGTCCGTCATTGCGGTCCAACCCCAGTGCCAACGCGGGTGGACCATTGGTAATCACGTTGATCCATAGCAGTTGAATCGCAGTCAAAGGGAGCAGGAGCCCACCGGCTGCATCACGCAGACCCAAAAAGAATGATCCAAGTGCTCCGATGACCACGATCAGCGTGAGCGCTAAATTTGCGGAGAAGAGAAAGCGAATAAACTTCTGAATATTTTCGTAGACGTTTCGACCTTCCTCGATGGCCACCACAATCGTTGCGAAGTTGTCGTCGAGTAAAACCAGATCCGCCACGTCGCGTGAGACATCGCTGCCTCGCAATCCCATCGCCACCCCAACGTCTGAGCGTTTTAGTGCCGGCGCGTCATTCACGCCGTCACCTGTAACAGCGACAATCTCACCGCTCGCTTTGAGCGCCTGGACCAGCCGCAGCTTATCCCGCGGAGTTACGCGAGCAAAGACGTTTGCCTCCTTCACGGCATGCCTCAGTTCCTCCGAAGACAAAGTCTCGAGATCGAGGCCTGTCACTACGCGACCGGGCGGAATACCGACCTCGTTGGCCACCGCCAATGCTGTTGCGGGATGATCCCCGGTGACCATTATCACGCGAACACCCGCATCGCCTGCCTGTCTGATTGCTTCAGGCACTTCCGGACGTGGCGGATCCCAAATCAACACGAGTCCGAGAAATGACAACTCGTCCTCACCCTCACCTTTACGGCAGGCCAGGGCGAGTACGCGAAAGCCCTCGCATGCGTAGCCCTTCGCTTTCTCTTCCCAACTTTGCCACTCGACGTCAGTGAGTAAACTTCTTTGCAGCAATACTTCGGGTGCGCCCTTTAAATAACTAACGAGCTCACCATGCTCCTCCACCGTGACTCGCATGAATCTATGAGAGCTGTCGAACGGTAACAGACTATGGCGAGGAAAGGCATGGACCAATTCCGAAACGTCAACGTCACGGGCAATCGCGTAATCAAGTAACGCCAGTTCCAGGGGATCACCGGCGCCCTGTTCGGCGTCATTGGCCAACGTCATTGCGCGAAGGGCACGCTCGGTGTCAGGAGTGTCGACATCCTTGACATGCATCCGATTCTCGGTGAGGGTACCGGTCTTGTCAGTGGCAATGATCGTTACCGAACCTAACGCCTCCACCGCACTAAGTCGCCGGACGATTGCGTTCTTTTTTGCCATCCGTTCTACCCCAAGTGCCAGCGTCAACGTCAGAACAGCAGGCAAGCCTTCCGGAATTGCGGCTACTGCAAGTGCGACCGCAAACAGGAAGACTTGCGCGATTCTCGAAATGCCTTCGACGAAGAATCCGGCCACGGCGATTGTGGCTGCTATGACTAGAACCACTCGTGCCACCTGCCTGCCAAAAGCAGCTAGTCGCTGTTCCAGCGGCGTCTTTTCAGCCTCGATCGCATCAATCATTACGGCGAGCTTCCCTGCGGCGCTGGTTGCGCCTGTCCGAGTCACTTCTATGTAACCCTTGCCACGCGTTAAAACCGTTCCGCTGAAAACCTCGCTACCGAAAACCTTTTCCACCGGCAACGACTCGCCAGTCAGAACTGACTCGTCCGCCATGATCCCTTGAGCTTCAATCAAATTTCCATCCGCTGGAACACGATCCCCGGCTTCGATCCTGACTGCATCACCCGGCACAAGTTGTGTCGAGGGTAGATGAACCATCTGTCCATCACGCATCACCCAAACGAGTGACGCTGACATCGCTTTCAGCCGGGCGAGGGCCGTGTCGGCTTTGCTTTCCTGGTAAACGCCGAGCCCGGCGTTGAGCAGCAGAATTACTGCGATGGCAATCGATTCGAACGGCCACTTCCAGTGTTCTTCTGCAAACCAAATGCTTAGATCGACCGCAAGAGCAAAGAGAAGAATGTAGATCAAAGGGCTGCGGAATTGAGCGAGAAAGCGTCGCCACAGGCTCACCGGCGGCATCATCGGCAGTTCATTCGGACCAACGCGTTCCAGCCGTTGTTTAGCTTCAGCGCTGGAGAGTCCACCTTCACATGCGGCCGCAAGTTTCATCATTGATGCCAAGGGCATCCGTTGTGCCAGCAGCGACGACGTTCCTTTGCCCATGTTGGTGGAACAAGACGGCCAGAGATGCGGAGTTTTTATTTGTTGGGTGCGGAGTTTTACTCACCATCGCGGCGGCGGTCGGGTTAAATCGCTGCTGACCTCCAGTTTTCAGTGGGTACGAGGCTTGCCACTTCGTGTTGAGTTCAGTCCAGGAGGCAAGAAGGACTATGAGACTACTAATTGCATACGACGGCTCTGAATCCGCGGACTCGGCACTTGATGATCTGACACATGCAGGCTTACCTGCCACGGGTAAGGCACTGGTTATGACGGTCACGGAGGTTTGGCTGCCGCCGCCATCACCTTCAGCCCACGAGATCGTTGAGATGGCAACGCATGCGAAAAGCCCGCTCGACCTGGAGCGCAAGTACATGGCGGCGTCTCATGCCGTGGTCGACTCAGACAGGCTGGCAGCAAGAGCAGCCGAGAGATTTCAAGCGAACTTTCCAAACTGGAAGGTGGCTCACGAGGCGACCTGGGGCTCACCAACGTGGGAGCTGTTTTCGAAAGCGCAAGAATTCGGAGCCGATCTGATTCTCGTTGGTTCACACGGCCGATCGTCAGTGGGACGATTTTTCCTGGGAAGCATTTCACAGTGGCTGCTTAATGAGGCTCGTTGTTGCGTTCGCATTGCTCGCGGGAAGCTTGACGAGCCTGATTTTCCAGTTCGGCTGATAGTTGGCGTGGATGGATCGGACCATGCAAATCTGGCTGTCGAGCAAGTTGGAGCGCGAAACTGGCCTGAAAAAAGTGAGGTGCATGTTGTAGCGGTATATCACGAACTCAAACCAACTGTGGCCGGAGAGCTTGTTCCCATGGTCGGCAGCTTTGTTGACGAGTGCAATAACGAAGAGATGATGGACTCAAGACAGCTCGCGGAGAAGTCTGCACAGCTTCTCCGAGCAAAGGGCCTTCGGGCTGAAGCAGTCGTCAAGGCTGGTGATCCAAAGCGGGTGCTCGTCGAATTAGCGGAAGAATGGCGGGCCGATTGCATTTTTCTCGGAGCGACAGGTCTGAGCAATCGCCTGGAACGGTTTCTCCTCGGGAGCGTAGCTGGCGCGGTGGCCGCGCGTGCACACTGTTCAGTTGAGATCGTTCGCAAGAGAAGTGACATTTCGCAAGACTATAACAACGGTAATGGACATCGAAATTAAGACGAGAGGGGCTTGCCTCAAAAGTCAGGATTCAAACTTGGACGAGGTCAGTACCGTAACGCGGTAGCGTCGGGTAACGTGACGCATCTGGACCGGTAAGGCAACGTGGACCCGACGCTACCGCGTTACGGTACTGACTGTATCCAACAATGATTTTCGACTTTTGAGGCAAAGCCGACGGGAGGGATTATGACAACAGTTCGCTCTTACATGGATGAAACCCAACCAGCATCGTTCCTGGCGGGCTCGATCATGACTGATGAGAATCAGCATGAGATTCGTTGTGGAATGTGCGCTCGAGAGCTCTACGTCGACGAAGATTCCTACGGCTATTACAGCGAAGCATTGATGTCGGGCCTCGACAATCCTTTTCGCTGTGAAGTCTGTAACGAAGAGTACGAAAGCTAAGCGCGGCTTTGGCTCAAGAGTCGTGCGGCAAAGCAGCTAAGCGCTATTTACGCACGCCGACTAACGGACGCGGCTCAACAGCAGTAACACGAATACGTGCGTCGAGTATCGTTGCGCCACTCTCATGAACCACAAACGGATTGCAGTCGAGTTCCGCGATCTGTGGAACGTCTTCGACCATCGCACTCACGCGCAACAGCCCATCCTCCAGCGCTGCCACATCACAGGGAGCACTACCGCGAAAGCCTTTGAGCAGTGGATAGGTCTTCAACTCACGAATCATCTCCGAAGCGTCTTCATTCGAGAGCGGTGTAAGCCGTACTGAAACATCTTTCAATAACTCTACCTGGACGCCACCCGCGCCGCAGGCGACCACTGGTCCAAACTGTGGATCGTGTACGACGCCCACCAGCATCTCCACACCACTTTTAGCCATCTGTTGGACCACGAATCCCGTTGGTAAGTGTCCCTGCAAAGTCAGTTTTTCATTCATCTCGCGTGCGGTATCGCGAACTGCCTCCGCACCTTGCAAACGAAGCCTTACGGCGCCGGCTTCCGTCTTATGAACCAGTCCCGGAGCGATGGCCTTGAGTGCAATCTCGCCACCGAATTCAGCGGCCGCTGCCGCCGCACCCGCGACGTCCGTGACAACTCTCTGTCTTATCAACGGCAAGCCATAACAGGAAAAGATCTGCGCCACCTCGTCAGGTGTCAGCCAGCCTTCACCACGCGCGAGAGCGGCAGCGATGACCGCGGCGGCCTCGTCTGTCCGGATATCTTTGAATCTCGCGGGATAAGTCTCGCGTCGATCGCGCCATTGTCGGTATCGTGTCGCACGCGCCAGAGCAATCGCCGCGGTTTCGGGAAATGCATATGACGGAATGCGACGGTTCTCGGTGTGCAACTCCCTCGGTGCTTCGTGCGCAGAGAGAAAAACACTCAGCAGAGGTTTGTTCCGATCTAGTTGCTGTGCCGCCTCGACGATCGACCTCGCTACGTCGTCAGCACGCGTGACGAGTGGTGGCGTGAAAATCACAATGAGCGAATCAACGTTCTCGTCTGTCCCGACAATTTCGATTGCCTTCCTGTAATGTTCGGCCGGCGCGGACGCGATCATGTCGACTGGATTTCCGACGCTTGCACCGGCGGGAAGAAACGCGCGCAGTCGCGCCTGGCTATGATCCGATAGCACCGGCACTTCGAGCCCGCGCGCCTCACACGCATCGGCGCAAAGAATCGCCGGCCCACCCGCGTTCGTAATGATTCCAACGCGCGGCCCATTCGGTAGCGGCTGATTCGACAGCAACGACGCGACATCAAACAGCTCAGCAAGCGTGTCGGTGCGAATCACCCCAGCCTGTCGAAACAGCGCATCCACTGTCACATCCGAAGCTGCGATCAGCGCGCCCGTATGTGAAGAAGTCGCGCGTGCACCGGCAGCGGAGCGTCCACTTTTCACCACCGCGATCGGCTTCGTGCGTCCGACACGTCGCGCAATTTCTGAGAATTTCTTCGGATTTCCGAACGACTCGAGATACAAAAGAATCACATCGGTATCGTCATCGGATTCCCAGTAGCGCAGTAGATCGTTTCCCGAAATATCCGCTTTATTACCGACAGAGACAAACGTTGAGATACCCAGACCGAGCGAGCTTGCAAACTCCATGATCGCGAGGCCCAGTGCGCCGCTCTGCGACGAAAAACCGACGCGCCCACTCGGCGGAACGCCCGGAGCAAAGGTCGCATCGAGCAACACTGACGGGTTCGTATTGGCAATGCCCATGCAGTTTGGACCGATCAGTCTCATCCCGGCGCCGCGACAGACCCTGACCAGCTCAGTCTGTCGCGCTTTGCCTTCCGTACCCGTTTCCGAAAAGCCGGCGGAAATTACGACGAGAGCCTTGACGCCCTTGCGCGCACAACCGCTGGCAACCTCGATCACTTTTTCAGCGGGAACAACAATCACCGCGAGATCGATCGGGCCTGGAACCGCTTCGATCGTCGGGTAAGACTTAACATTCTGGATTTCAGTAGCGGCAGGATTGATCGGATAGACCGGACCTTTGAAACCGTAGCTCAGCAGGTTATGAAGAATCTCGCCACCGATCGTGCCTCGCTGTCGTGAGGCTCCGATCACCGCCACCGCGCGCGGCTCAAAGAAAAGTTTCAAAGCGTTTACGGCAGCGATCGATTCTCGTCGTTCGAACTGTTGTCGAGCTTCAGCAGTGAAAGAGGTCGGAAAAACCACGTGAAGCTCCCCGGCTTTCGCGTTTACCTCGATCGGGAACCCTGATGCCCGGAAGACGCGCAACATCCGGTGATTCGCAGCGACGACTTCCGCCTCAAAAATCTCGATGCCGTTTGCGGAGGCGACTTGCGCCAGTTGTCCCAGCAAAATGCTGCCGAGTCCGCGTCCCTGGAAATCGTTGGCAATCGTAAACGCGACCTCAGCGCGTTGCTCTCCGATAACGGCATAGAATGCATGCCCAACAACACGCTCGTCTTTTCCACTGCACGCAACTAGTCCGAAAGAATGGTCCAGGTTTGCTTCGCGATGAGCCTCCGCAGCGATGCCGGAGCTATTCTGAAGACAATAAAACCGCAGCCAGCGTGACTCTTCCGAAAGCGAAGTGAGCAACGCGCAAAGGCCCGGTTCATCCGCGGAACGCATCACGCGAATGCGAACAGTCGATCCATCGCGCAACACGACGTCGCCATCACGATGCGTGAAGCGCGGTACATTGTTATCAGCCATTCCGTGCCTTTTTGTGGCTACCCTTCTGAAACACCCGTCAGACGCTCAATCCTGATGCGAAACACGATCACTTCCGCTGCCGCGCCATCGGCTGCAATCGCAGACTCGACGGGTGTCAGCAACGGAAACTTCCTGAGAAGCTTACTGAGAACTTCGGAGCGCTCATTTGGCCTGGTGACCTCTTCGAACTTACCAAACGCAATTGCACTACGCCAGTGCAAGTCGCTCTCGATTTCGTCCACCTGAACGCACGCTTTCGGATTCTCACGCAGACCGGAAATTTTCAGCCCCGGCAAAGAGTGACTGTAGAGATACTCATCCTCCAAATGACAGTTGATGGGAACGACGTACGGTTCGCCATTTACAATGCAAGCAAGTCGCGTAACCCTCGCAAACTGAAACAGCCGGCGCGCCTCGTCATCGCTAAGCATCTTCATCATGTGAGTATCCTCCGACCTAAAGCCCTGGAAACAGACCGCAATACTCGTACCGACTCGGGGATCGAGGCAGTTTCTCTGCGGACCTCTGCGTATCTCTGCGTTCTCTGCGGTCAAGGCGCAGGTTAATCGCAGAGACCGCAGAGATACGCAGAGGGAGGAAGATCAAAAAGGGGTTGTGGAGTTTCCCGCATCGGCTGCGCAATGTTACTCACAAATACCGACGCGGGCGTGAGATCTCCCACAATAGTACGTGGCATGTCCCTTGCGCTTCGCAGGGCGAAATGGAGGTTTGATGCCATGACAACCGATGAGCGCGATGTTCTCGAACTCCTCAAAGAGGAACTGGACTTCATCGAAAAAGGAGGATACGGACGATCAGTTCGTACGCCGTGGCAAAGCAAATCTGCCTTTCAGGATTCCCTCTCCTGCATTAACTATGGTTACCCATATCGCGCTCATCCGTGCACCGAGTGTCACCTTCTCGATTTTGTCAGTCCGGAACATCGCACTGAGGAAGTGCCCTGCCACTTCATTCCTTTAAACACTGATGGGGACACCATCGAGGATTTGGAGATGCAGGACAACCAGGCAAAGCTCGAGCGAGAAGTTAGTGAATGGCTTCGCGCCAGGATCAAACAGATCGAGGAGGAGCGAACCGAACACACAAACGTTTGAGCGGCGACGAGGCACATAAGGCACAAATGGTTTGATGAGGGGTCAAATTCATTCTGTGCCTTTTGTGTTTCTTTGGGCTGCAAATAAAAAAATGAGAGAAACGGTAACCATAGACGGCAACGAGGCAGCGGCTTACGTTGCTTACAAGACAAACGAAGTGATCGCCATCTACCCGATTACGCCTTCGTCCGCGATGGGCGAGTCGGCCGATGCCTGGTCGGCTGCTAATCAGAAGAACATGTGGGGCATGAGGCCACTCGTGCGCGAAATGCAGTCCGAAGGCGGCGCGGCGGGCGTGGTCCATGGAAGTCTACAAACAGGATCGTTAACCACAACGTTCACGGCGAGTCAGGGCTTGTTGTTGATGATCCCCAATATGTTCAAGATCGCCGGCGAACTAACGAGCACGGTGTTTCACATCGCTGCTCGAACCCTCGCCACTCACGGACTCTCGATTTTCGGCGATCACAGCGACGTCATGGCGGCAAGATCCACTGGTTGGGCCATGTTGTTTGCCAACTCGGTCCAGGAAGTGATGGACTTCGCGTTGATTTCCCAGGCAAGCACGTTAGCCGCACGCGTTCCTTTCCTTCATGTTTTCGATGGCTTCCGCACCTCCCACGAAGTCATGAAGATCACGCGGCTTTCGGATGAAGAGATTACTGAAATGATCGACCTAGATCTGGTGCGTCAACATCGTGCACGCGCCCTGACGCCCGATCGACCCGTGATTCGAGGAACCGCGCAAAATCCCGACGTCTTCTTTCAGTCTCGCGAGCGGGCCAATTCTTTCTATCTAAACACTCCGGCGATTGTGGAGAAAACGATGGAGCGGTTCGCAGCGGTTACCGGCCGCAGTTACAAGCTCTTCGAATTCGTCGGAGACCCGCATGCGGAACGCGTACTCGTAATGATGGGTTCCGGCTGCGAAACTGCTGAAGAGACGGTGCGAACGTTGTGCAAGCGCGGCGAAAAGATTGGGCTGTTGAAAGTCAGGCTTTACCGGCCGTTCTCAGTTTCAAACTTCATCAGCTCCCTGCCGGCGTCGACGAGAGCCATTGCGGTTCTCGATCGGACCAAGGAGCCGGGAAGCACCGGTGAGCCGCTGTATCAGGACGTGGTGACGTCACTCGCCGAGACGAACACGAATGTGCGTGTGATCGGCGGTCGTTATGGTTTGTCGTCAAAAGAATTTACACCGGCAATGGTGAAAGGTGTTTTCGACGAGCTGAAGAAAGCTGAGCCGAAGAACCATTTTTCAATCGGGATTGACGACGATGTTACCTTTACGAGTCTTGCGTTTGACCAATCATTCAGCACCGAGCCTGACGATCAAGTGCGCGCTGTCTTTTGGGGAATGGGTGCGGATGGAACAGTCAGCGCCAATAAAAACTCCATCAAAATCATCGGCGAAGAAACTGCGAACTACGCACAAGGTTACTTTGTCTACGATTCCAAGAAATCGGGTGCGATGACTGTTTCGCACCTGCGGTTTGGACCTCGCCCGATCAAGAGCACATATCTCATTCAGCGCGCCAACTTCGTCGCCGTCCACCAGTTTTCGTTCTTTAGCCAGTACAACGTGCTCGATGCGGCAGTCGAAGGCGCGACGTTATTGATTAACAGTCCGTACGAAGACGTTTGGGAGCATCTACCCCACGATGCTCAAAAAGTGATTATCGAAAAGCGTCTGAAGGTTTCTGCAATCGATGCCAACGGCGTCGCGAAGAAGAGTCAGCTTGGTAGTCGGATCAATACGATCATGCAGACGTGTTTCTTCGCGCTGAGCGGCGTGTTGCCGCGCGATGAAGCGATCACGAAGATTAAAGAGTTCATACGAAAGAGCTACGGGAAACGAGGTGAGCCGGTGATTCGGCAAAACTTCGCGGCTGTCGACACGGCGCTTGCTCATCTGCGTGAGATTGCTGTCCCCGCCATGGCAAGCGGCACGATTGAACTCACGTCCAAAGTGCCTGAGAACGCGCCGGACTTTGTGCGCAATGTGACCGCTGAAATGATCGCAGGCCGTGGTGATCTGTTGCCTGTCAGTGCTTTCCCGGAAGACGGGACTTACCCGGTCGGGACCACGCGTTGGGAGAAGCGCAACATCGCGCAGGACGTCCCTGTTTGGGAACCGGATTTATGTATCGAATGCGGCAAGTGCGTGTTGGTTTGCCCGCACTCTACGATTCGCGCAAAAGTTTGCTCCGCAAGTGATCTCAGTGATGCGCCGGCGGGATTCAAGTCCATGCCGGCAAAGTGGAGAGAGTTTCCTGACAAGTTGTACACGATTCAGGTAGCGGTCGAGGATTGCACGGGCTGTCGCCTGTGCGTCGAAGTGTGTCCCGCTAAAGACAAGAGCAACGTGTCGCGCAAGGCGCTCAACATGCGGCCGCAGTTGGCCCTGCGCGATAGTGAACGAGTCAATTGGGATTATTTCCTCACGCTCCCGGATCTGCACAAGAATGGGCTAATCGCGTTCAATTCAGTCAAGAACGTCCAGTTGTTACAGCCTTTGTTTGAGTTCTCAGGCGCGTGCGCGGGTTGTGGGGAAACACCGTACATCAAACTGCTGACTCAGCTCTTCGGCGACCGCGCGATCATTGCCAATGCCACCGGCTGTTCGAGTATCTACGGCGGCAACCTGCCTACGACTCCTTACACCACGAATGAAGCGGGACGTGGACCAGCGTGGAGTAACTCGCTTTTCGAAGACAACGCCGAATTCGGTCTCGGTATGAGGCTCGCCCTCGATCATCAGAAGGAGTATGCAAAAACTCTCGTTCAGCACATGCGTGACCGCGTTGGAGAACAGCTCGCGGAGAGTCTTCTCCATACCGATCAGTCGACGAACGACGGCATCAACATTCAGCGCGAATTGGTTGCAGCCTTAAAGGCGAAAATCAGCGCGAGCAGCGACGACGAGACACGCGATCTTCTCAGCCTGGCGGACTCGCTGGTTGAGAGGAGTGTTTGGATCGTCGGTGGCGACGGGTGGGCTTACGACATCGGCTATGGTGGCCTGGACCACGTGCTCGCGAGTGGGCAGAACGTCAACATCCTCGTGTTGGATACAGAGGTTTACTCAAACACTGGGGGCCAGGCGTCTAAGGCTACACCGCTCGGTGCGGTGGCGAAGTTTGCAACCGGCGGAAAGACGAGCGCGAAGAAAGACCTGGGAATGACGGCAATGCGTTACGGCGACGTCTACATCGCACAAGTCGCCATGGGTGCAAACGACACGCACACGATAAAAGCATTTCTCGAGGCGGAGGCGCATCCCGGGCCTTCTCTGATTATCGCTTACAGTCAATGCATCGCCCACGGCATCGACATGGCCAAAGGTATGCACCAGCAAAAATTGGCAGTCGATTCGGGCTACTGGCCTCTTTACCGCTACAACCCACGACTCGTCGAGGAAAACAAGAACCCGTTTCAACTCGACTCGAGCGATCCGAAGATTTCGCTTCAGGACTACATTTATACCGAGGGCCGTTATCGCATGTTGCAGCAGAGCGAACCCTCTGTCGCAAAGTTTCTCCTGGGCCAGGCGCAAAAGGCCGTGTCGCGACGATGGCAACAGTATAAGAAATATGCGGAAGGGGTAGGTGAATAACGCCGAAGGCGTTCGCTAATTTCAGTGGTGATGCTATCCCAGGGTTGTAGTGGAAGGGGTACGTGAATAACGCCGAAGGCGTTCGCTAATTTCAGTGGTGATGCTATCCCAGGGTTGTAGTGGAAGGGGTACGTGAATAACGCCGAAGGCGTTCGCTAATTTCAGCCCAGGGTTGGGAGCGCAGCGACAACCCTGGGTCGCGAAATAAAAAGCACCCACCAACGCTGAAAGCGTTAGGCCTGTGCGCTATTAACCCTTTCAGGGTTGAAACAAACGTGGTGATGCTATCCCCGGGTTGGGAGCGCAGCGACAACCCTGGGTCGCGAAATAAAAAGCACCAACGCTGAAAGCGTTAGGCCTGTGCGCTATTAACCCTTTCAGGGTTGAAACAAACGTGGTGATGCTGTCCCAGGGTTGTCGCTCCGCTCCAACCCTGGGCTGAAATTAGCCAACGCCTTCGGCGTTTCGGAGCAAAG
>DATNCH010000270.1:0-13703 GCA_035571655.1 Pyrinomonadaceae bacterium | reverse complement strand
GACAACAATCTTTTGCCCGATCTGACTATTATTTGTCGAATCTGGCTAAACGCCGAAGGCGTTCGCTAATTTCAGCCCATGGTTGGAGCGCAAGCGACAACCATGGGGACAATTAACAGAAAGAATTTCTAACCCTGAAAGGGTTTGTCTTGGTCAACAACGTTCGGAGGTTTTAACCCTTTCAGGGTTGGGGCGACTTTGTGGGATTAGTTCCCAGGGTTGTCGCTTGCGCTCCAACCCTGGGCTCGGAATTAGCGAACGCCTTCGGCGTTAAGATTGGCTGGAATTAGCGAACGCCTTCGGCGTTAAATGAGATTCATCGGAGTTGGGTTCTTTGGGTCCTTGGTGTAGTCGTAGAAACCACGTCCGGACTTGCGTCCGTACAGACCCGCCAACACCATGCGTTTCAAGAGTGGCGGAGGGGCGAAGCGCTTCTCGCGAAATTCGTTGAACATGATTTCCGCAATGTAATAAGTCGTGTCGAGGCCGACGAAATCGCCCAGCGTGAATGGACCCATCGGATAACCACAACCGAGTTTCATCGCGTTATCAATATCCACGATCGATCCGACACCTTCCTCCAACGCCCGAATCGAATCCAGCATGTACGGTACCAACAGCCGGTTCACGATGAAACCCGTCTTGTCGCCCGCTCGCACCGGAACCTTCCCCAGCTTTTTCCCAAACTCCACTGCCTGCTCGTAAACGTCCGTATCAGTCAGAATCGTCTTCACCACCTCAACCAACTTCATCAACGGCACCGGATTGAAGAAGTGCATGCCGATGAAACGACGCTGGCGCTCCGGCGACGTCGCAGTCATCATCTCTGTAATCGATAACGACGACGTGTTCGATGCAAAGATCGTTTCGGGTTTGCAAATCTCATCCAACTGCTTGTAGGTGGCGCGCTTCTCGTCAAGGTTCTCGATAATTGCTTCAATAATGACGTCGCAATCCGCAAGGTCGGCGAATGAAGTAGTGCCCGACAGACGGCCGCGAATCTCGCGTTGCTGATCCGACGTAATCGTTCCCTTTTCCGCAAACCTCGCTAACGACTTATCAATGCCTGCAAATCCTTTCGCTATCAGATCATCTGAAACTTCCTTAACAACAGTCTCGAATCCAGCGCTCGCAGCGACCTGCGCAATACCCGACCCCATCAGTCCGCATCCCAAAACTCCTACTTTCCTGATATCCATTTTCTCTCCTTAAATTTTTGCCGCGCTCTTTAACCATGCATTGTATTCCTTGCGCCATGCGTCGTACGCAGCAACCTGCTGGTCCAACTGTGTGTTTCCCGCAGTCTGCGCTTTTTCCAGTTTCGAAAGAATTATCACGAGCCGCTGTCGCAACTCAGCCGCGCGCGGATCCGGCGCCGGCGTCTGCATCGCTTTTTCAGTCACGATCGCGATGTTGCTCAAATCATTGTTATGAATCACCGCCGAAACCTTTTCCTGAAGCTGGTTCATGGCGTTTACATAGTTCATAAAAACGAGTTTGTTTGCACTAACCGCAACGTGAGCGACGGGTGCAATCGGGCGATTGAAGTTTCTCGCCACCTTGTAAAACGCGAGAACAACGCTGGACAGCGCAAGCAATTGCAGAGCTCGCCAGATGTGTGTGATCGTCGGACGAGCACCAGGGCGCCGGTAGTCAACCGCCAGTGCGAGCACAGCGCCTGACAACAGTCCGCCGAGGTGCGCCGCGTTATCGATAAACCCGCGCCCGATAAAACCGATAAACAGGTTGATAAGGATGATGGGCAGCAAGCCGGTGCCGAACGCGCGCTTAAACCCTTCCGGCAGTTCGCGACGAAACTTGATCCCGAAGACGAAAAGTACGCCCACCAATCCAAACAATGCTCCCGATGCGCCAGCGGACGGCAGGTCTTCGCTCTTGAAAATAAAGCGCGCGAACGAATTAGTGGCGAGCTGTGGACGCACCGTCAGATAGCTCGCAACCAGGCCAAAGACCCCAGTCACAATCCAGAACACGACGAACTTTGCCGAACCGTAGAGTTTCTCTACGAATGGTCCAACCATCATGAGGCTGTACATGTTTACCAGCAGATGGATCAGATTGACGTGAATAAACATCGGCGCAATAAAACGCCACCACTGGTAATTCGGCGCATTGATGAGCTCATTGAGTTTCGAGCCGTAAGCTATAAGCACCCATTCGGGAAACTGGGTCCATAACACGGTCGACGTCATCCCGCTCGAATCCCACATCAGGAGGAAAACGAGCAGGTTTGCGACGAGGAAGCCGATGGTGAATTTGTAAGGACGATTTAAAACAGCCCGCGCGAATCTGACGGTTTCACGATCGGGTTGAGGCGGGGTTGTGGTGGAGACAGGCTGGCCGGAAGTTGGCGCGCCACAGACGCCGCACTGAGCCGCGCCCGCGGCAACGATTGCACCACAACTACGGCACATCGTCGGCCGGCCGGGATTAGTTTGGTTTGACTCGCGTTCTGACAAGCGGTCAGCCCATCTTTTCTAACAGACTGACCAGGTCGTCCGCATGTTCCTCTTCAACTGCGAGAATACCTTCAAGCATCCGTCTCGACGTTGGATCGTTGTTGCCGAAGTAATTGATCATCTCGCGATAACTATCGATCGCAATGCGCTCGGCGACCAGGTCCTCTTTTATCATCTCGTTGAGCGAATTACCTTCAACGTATTCCGCGTGGCTGCGCGTCAGCAAGCCTTCGGGATTGAAGTTCGGTTCGCCCTGTAGCTGAACAATGCGTTGTGCAATTTGATCAGCGTGTCCTTGTTCGTCGTTGGCATGCTGAAGAAACTCAGAGGCGGCGCCTTCGGCATTAATGCCAGCAGCCATGAAATAATGACGTTTGTATCTCAATACGCAAACAATCTCTGTCGCCAGTGCCTCATTCAACAGCTTTACTACAGTTTCGCGGTCGGCGCTGTAGCCTTGAGTCACAGCTCCATTCTCGATGTGCTGCCGGGCACGTTCGCGCAAAGTTTTGATGTCAGTGAGAAATGGTTGATTAGCCACAGCCCTCACTCCTTAATTTTGAATTTAGGGGAGCAACGATATTAAGACAGGATCACAAGATTCACAAGAAAGCTAATCTTGATAATCTTGAAAAATCCTGAAATCCTGTCCAATGTCTTACTCAGCAGTAAGCTTTCCCTGGATCTTCACTTCCGTGGGTGCACTTGCGTCGCTGGTTACTTCAACCGGCACTTGCCACACAAGCGTTTTGATCCGACACGTTCCGGTGTTGTCTTCACGGCAATAAAACAGCGTTACCTGGGCGCGTATAGTTGCTGGTCCAGCAGCGGGCGCGCTCACGGGAATGCGCAGCGGAAGCTTCAGATCCTTTGCCGTGCGTGAAGCCTGACTTGCATCCACGGACAAACTCTTGCCGTCCACTGAGACTTTGTAACGCTGCGGCGCGAGCGGATTCAGATGATAACCACTGGGCAACTCCACATCGATTTGCAGCACACCATCCGCCCCGGCACGAAGCTTCTGAGAAGCCGCTTTGACCTCTTCAGCATTTGGACCAGTCGCACTCTCGAGAGCCTCGATATTCTTCGCCGGCGGTGTTAAGCCTTTGATCATAAGAGTGCTCGTGGTTTTTGTTTTCAGATCCGCGACGCGGATCGCGTGATTGTTTGTGTCGGCGATGTAGAGCTTGTCGTTCGCGATTGCCAACCCGCCGGGTTCGTAAAACGACGGCGAAGTTCCGTCCGCCTGTCCGGGCTTGCCGGTTCCGAGCAGAGTCGTGACGCTCTTTCGCTTCGGATCGAGTTGTTTGATCTTGTGGTTATACGTGTCTGCGATCAGCAGCTTGTCACCAAAAGAGATCAGCCCGAGCGGATGTTGCAGGCGCACGTCATCACCCGAGCCATCAACGTCGCCAAACTCGAACAGATCTCCCCCGACAAGCGTCGTTACATCACCACCGGCAATGTCGATACGGCGAATAATGTTCGACTCACTGTCGGCAACGTAAAGCGTTGTTCCATCCGTGGCGATTCCCGAAGGTTGCGCGAAGCCGGATTTCAGCAGTGGACCATCCAGACGCGCTTCACGGCCAGAACCTGCAAACGTCGAGACTTCATTCTTGTCGAGATCCATCTGCCAGATCTGGTGTGGACCAGCCATCGCAATGTAGAGCGTCCGGCCAATCAACTGGAGATCCCACGGCGAGCTCAACGCAATTGAACGAGCCGAACCCGTCTGGAAATACTCGCGTGACTGCTGGCCCGTGCCGGCAATCGTTTCCACCGTGCGCGTTTTCAGATCGACACGCCGGATCAGGTGGTTCTCAGTGTCGGCGACGTAAAGATTGTCGCCGGCGAGTGCGAGACCCTGCGGACGATGAAATGTCGCTTTGTCGAACGCGCCGTCGGCAGCACCGGTGTCGCCGGTTCCCACGGTCTCAACGAGCGTGCCGTCGAGTTTAGTAATAACGATCCGGTTGTGGTTTGAATCGGCGATGAACAATCGATCGCGACTGGCGTCCGCAAGGATCTTGCCGGGAAAAGCGAGCGGCAGATCGCCAACTTTCGCACGCTCGAGGACGAGCTTGAGCGGCTCCTCGTTTAGTTCACCCTTTTTCCGAAACTCCTCGATAGTTTTCGCGACGGCCTGATCGATCACCTCGTAATTGCCCTCTCCCGAAACGCCTCCGATCACGTAGCCTGCGGGATCGATCAGCACCTGCGTAGGCCACGCGCGCACGCCGTAGCTTTGCCACACCGCGTACTCGGAATCGTTGTAAACCGGGTGCTCGATTTCGTAGCGGAGAATGATGCGCCTGATGTTCTCCGTCTCTTTCTCGTTTTGAAACTTTGCGGAGTGAACGCCGATGACCACCAGTTGGTTGGCATACTTCATTTCGAGCTTCTTCAGATCGGGAATGATGTGGATGCAGTTGATGCAGCCATAGGTCCAGAAATCGAGCAGAACGACTTTGCCTTTGAGCGCTGCGAGCGAGAGCGGTTTATCGGTGTTCAGCCAACCGCGGCCACCTGTAATTTCCGGGGCGCGTACGCGTGGTTTTTCTTGTGCAGACATAAAAATACCTTGGGTTAAAGCGAGGGCAACTATTATTGAAGCTACAAATTTCACTACACGGATTCCTTTTGATCGAGCAACTGGTCCACGCGGTCGATCGCGCGTCGTAAGTGTGGAATGGTGATCGAACCGCCAACCACGAGCGCCACGTTGAAGGCGTCGAGAAACTCCTCGCGCGTGATGCCAATCTCTGCGCATTGCTTGATGTGATAAGTGATGCAGTCGTCGCAGCGCAGTACGGCCGAGGCGACCAGGCCCAGCAGTTCCTTGGTTCGTTTGTCGAGCGCGCCGTCTTCGTAAGCCTGCGTATCGAGAGCAAAGAAACGTTTGATGCCGAGATGATTACTGCCCAGCAGCTTTTCATTCATCGCCGCTCGATAACGATCAAACTCATCCATTGCGCACGCCCTTTCAGTTGACGGATTGAGCCTCATTGTACATTCCGTGTTCATCCGTGCAAATCAGCGGCTAATAAATTAACCTTAATCTTCGTGAACAAACAGGCATTCACAACTCTTGAATACCAGCACCTGCTCGCGCTGATAAAACGAAACGCGCAAACCGAGCCCGGGCAGCGGCGTGTCGAAGATCTATCGCCGATCGACGACGTGTCTGAATTGCGTCACCAACTCGCGGCGCTTTCAGAGTGCGTGACGCTGAGGAATCGTGGAGTCAAGTGGTGGTTTAGCGGATTAACAGATCCGGCCGAAACAATCGCGCGGTTGCGTGTTGAAGGTGCGAGTCTCGATCCTTTGGCAATTCTGCAAACAGCGCGACTGTGCGAACAGGCGCTGTCAGCGCGGGCGGCGATTCTTGCGGAGCGCGAGAATGCGGCCGTGTTATGGCAGTTGGTGGAGGACCTGCCACGCGATCTCAATAGCCTCGTGGCGCGAGTCACAAACAAGATCCTGCCGAGCGGAGAACTCGACGATCGCGCCAGTCCGGAACTCGCAAGCATCCGTCACGAAATTAACGTGTTGCGTTCTCGGATCACGCGTTCGCTCGAAGGCCTGATGCGCCGCTCGGCCGAGGCGATTCAGGATGAGCTCGTCACGATCCGCAACGATCGTTTTGTGATTCCGGTGAAGGCGGACCATCGAGGCAGGGTGCAGGGTGTTGCGCATGGCTATTCATCCTCGGGCGCGACAGCATTCGTCGAACCACTGGAAACGATCGACGCGAATAATGAATTACAAGGATTACACGAGAGCGAGGCGCGCGAGATCGCGCGGATTCTGTTTGGCCTCTCAGAAGAGTTGCGAGCGCAGCTACCGGCTATCGAGTTCGCAGCGGAGGCCGTTGCTGAGCTGGATTTCATCAACGCGCGCGCCATCTTTCATCAGAACTTCAACTGCGTGATTCCCGAAATAAAAACCGGCCAAACGACATTAAATTCGAGCGGTGAATTGGAGTTGCTCGAGGCTCGTCATCCCTTGCTCGAAGAGAACCTGCGAGCGAGTGGAGGCTCGGTCGTACCCGTCTCGTTTGCGCTGGACGAAAACAAAAATGCGATGGTGATCTCGGGCGCGAATGCCGGGGGGAAGACGGTGGTGTTGAAGACTGCTGGTCTGCTCGCGTTGATGGCGCTGTCGGGCATTTCCGTGCCCGCGAAGTCTGCGCGCTTTCCGTTTTATGCGTTGGTACTTGCAGACATCGGCGATCACCAGTCGCTGGCTGCAAATTTGTCGACGTTTACGTCGCACGTTGCAAACATCGCTCGAATGCTCGAGATCTGCGAAGCTCCGGCATTGGTGCTGCTCGATGAAGTCGGAACGGGAACGGATCCCGAGGAGGGCTCGGCGCTCGGGGTCGCTGTTGTCGATCATTTCCGAAGAGTGTGCGGCGCGCACGTTATCGCTACCACGCATTACAGTGGTCTAAAAATGTATGCGGGCAACGAACCGGACGTCGTCAACGCGAGTGTCGAGTTTGACGAAAAGACTTTGCGACCGACCTACCGATTGGTTGTTGGTGTAGCTGGCGCTTCATCAGGACTCGAGATAGCGCGCAGGTTCGGCGTTCCGAAGGGAATCGTCGACGATGCGATGAGGTCAGTTAAAGACTCGTCGTTGCAGGCGTCGGAGTATTTGCGTCGCATCAAGCGCGAGGCCGAGAACGCGGAGGAGTTACGACACGCGCTGGAGGAAGAGCGCAGTGCCGTAGCGGAAAGATTTGCATCACTCGACAAAGAGGCGGCCAAACGCGAGCAGGAACGGCAATCGACCTTCGAGCAGACGGTGCAGCGCACCATTGCAGAGGTTGAAAAGCACGCACGTGAGTTGGTTGCGAAAATAGAAGACCGGGCGGAGCGCGTGAGGGTTGAACGAGACGTTCAACGGCGAGTCGGTGAGATGAAGCGCACCGCGACGCGGGAAGTTCGCGTCGTAAAAGAAAAACAAACGATCGAACCAGAGCGCGTCGAAGCTGAGACGGAAGAAGGCCCACAGTACGTGACGGCTGCTCCGCGTGAGATCGTTGTAGGCGACAAGGTGAAGCTTCGTTCATTTGGCTCAGTTGGGATCGTGGATCAGATCAAAGACGGCCTCGCAGAGGTGCGTGTGAAGTCGTTGCGCTTTCGAGAGAAGCTCGATCAACTGGAATTGGTGGAGGCACAATCAACACCAAAGTCACAGCAGGGCAAGTTGGAAAAACTGAAACGCTCCGCTGCTTCCGAGATTCATCTTGCGGACGCCGAACTGAAAGCGCGATCTGAGTTGAACGTCATCGGACAAACCACAGACGAAGCTGTCGACGCGGTCGATAAATTTCTCGATGAAGCCTCACTGGCAAGTTTGAGTCAGGTACGAATCGTACACGGGCACGGCACGGGCGCCCTGCGCCGCGCGATCGCCGGTCTACTGGACGGCCACCCTCACGTGTCCCGTTTCCTCCCCGCCCCTCCCGATCAGGGCGGTGCTGGTGCAACCGTCGTCGAGTTGAGACAATAGACAGTCGATGAATCTGCAAACAAAATACGCCGAAGGCGTTCGCTAATTTCAGCCCAGGGTTGGAGCGCAGCGACAACCCTGGGGACGATGATGGCTTTGCATAAAAAATCGAGTTGAAATGGAAGTCTTTCCTCTGCGGCCCTCTGCGTATCTCTGCGATCTCTGCGTTAATGGGCCTTTCAACGCAGAGAGCCGCAGAGATACGCAGAGGCCGCAGAGAAAACAAATCAGATTTGCCACTTTTTATGCAAAGCCGACGACGATCACAATAAGAACCAACGCTGAAAGCGTTAGGCATGCGGGGATTTAATGCGTTACCCCCAAACATTCATCGACGATCTCAAACGGCAGGCAGACATCGTCCGAGTGGTGCAGGACTATGTGCAGCTCAAGAAGAAGGGCGCGAATTGGATGGCGTGCTGCCCGTTCCACAAAGAGAAGACGCCGTCGTTCTCAGTCAGCCCCGCGAAAGAGATCTTCTACTGTTTTGGTTGTCACAAAGGCGGATCGGTTTTCACTTTTGTGATGGAAATCGAGCGCGTCGGCTTTCCTGAAGCGATCAAGATTGTTGCTGACAAAGTCGGTATGCCGTTGCCGAAAATGTTGGACGACAGTCGCTTCGAAGCACGCCGGCAGGAGTCAGACCTCGTCATCCAGCTCAACTCCTGGGCCATGGAGTGGTGGCAACAGCAGCTCGAATCGAGCAACGAAGGGCGCATCGCGCGCGAATATCTAAAAGAGCGCGGAATTACTGAAGAAACGCAAAAAGCTTTTCGTCTCGGATACGCTCCCGATAGCTGGGAATCGCTTTCAACTTTTTTGCGTAACAAAGGGGCACCTCAGGAGCATATTGATCGGAGTGGTTTGGTTGCAAAAAAGGAGGAGACCAATCGTTCTTACGATCGCTTCCGTGGCCGCTTGATGTTTCCTGTGCTCGACGTGCAAGGCCGGCCCATTGCTTTCGGCGGTCGCACGTTGAAGAACGAAGATGCAAAGTACATTAACTCACCAGAAACTGCTGCTTATGTAAAAGGTCGAAATCTATTTGGTCTAAATCTCACACGTGATGAGATCCGCCGGCAGGGATTCGCGATCCTGGTCGAAGGATTTCTCGATCTGATCGTTCCTTATCAAGTTGGAGTGCGAAACGTCGTGGCGAGTTTGGGAACAGCGTTGACTTCCGATCAGGCGAAGCTTCTAAGGAGGTTTGCGCCCAAAGTTGTAGTCAACTATGATGGCGACCGCGCCGGCATACAAGCGGCAAAGAAGTCGATCGAAATTCTCCTCGCCGAAGATCTTGAAGTAAAAGTTTTGGTTCTTCCCGACAATGCGGATCCTGATGAGTACATTCGAAAGTTTGGTGTAACAGAGTATCAACAACAAAGGGCGCAGGCACAACCACACATACAATTCGTAATTGAAAGCGCTTTACGCGACCGCAATCTTCACCGGCCCGCGGAAAAGGCTGAAGCTGTCGAAGAAGTTCTTCCCTACATTCGGGCAGTCAACAGCCGGATTCAAAAGCGCGAATATTTCGATATGGCGATGGATGCGCTCGGGATCGATCGAGAGAACGTAAACACGTCAGCCTGGCGACGCGAGCTTTGGCAGATGGTCCGGGACCAGCGAAGAGCCGGTCCCAACACGGTCCAGGCATTGACAAGACGAAGCGAGGCCACCGCCGCAGAACAGCGTTTGCTAGGACTGCTCTGTGCGGACGCAAACCTGCGACGCGAAGTGCTGCAGATGTTGAAGGAAGAAGACTATGAAGATCTCGCCACCGCGCCGCTTTTCAAAGCCTTGTTTGAACTCGAGCGCGAGGGCGCTGAGATCGATTTTGACACTCTGAGCGGCAAAACCGACGGCGACGAATTTGCGGCGAAAATGATTCCGATGGTGCTGATGAACTCTTCCCTGCATGGTTCAAATGAGCACTACGTGGCCGAACAATGTGTTTCGACGTTCAGGTTGATGAAGGTCGAGCAGCGGATCGAAGAATTGAGACGTGAATTGGCGATCGCGGAGCGAGAGCAGGACGACGAAAGAGTCTCAAGACTTTCCGCAGAACAGATTCAACTCTCGGCGCTGCGACAGGCAATGCTGCAACCTCAGGCAGAGGCCGCTTTACGGGTCAGATAAGTAATTTCGGAGCGAAAAAGTGAGTAGTATCGAAGACAAAGATCGCGACGACGTAATGGAACGACTGCTCGAACTGGGCGGCGACAAGAAATACCTTACGTTTGACGATCTCAACCGCGAGCTGCCCGACAATGTTGTATCGCCCGACGATATCGAAGACGTCCTGCAAAAGCTGGAAGGCTCGAATATTCCGGTCGCCGACTCCGACGAACGACTCCTCGAGCAGGCCGCTGTAACCGTAGCCGAGGAAGACGAAGACGGTCTCGACGACGACATCGAACTCGATCTCTCCGCGGGCGCGCTCGAAAAGACCAACGATCCCGTTCGACTTTACCTTCGCGAAATGGGAGTCGTGCCGCTGCTCACGCGCGAAGGCGAAGTCGCAATCGCGAAACGAATCGAGCGTGGTCAACTGAAAACCCAGAAAGCCATCGCGCGCTCGCCAATCGCCGTTCGCGAAGTGCTCAAGATCGGCGAGGATCTCGAAGCCGGCAGAATAAATATTCGCGACACCGTAACCTTCTCCGAACAAGCAGAACTGACCGGCGATGAAGACAAGGCCGAGGAATATCGCGCCTGGACCATCGAGGGTATTCAGAACATCGACAAGCTTTGCAGACTTGGTTTGAAGGAGCTGGAAAAACTCCAAACCGAGGCAAAAGACACACGCGGAAAAAAGAGCAGGAAATTAACTAAGCTGAAACGAAGAGTCGGGCGGATTCGACTCGAAATCGCGCAGGAGATCGGGCGCCTCAATCTCACGGAACGCGCGCGACAGCGTTTGATCAATTCGATTCGCGCGGTGCAGAAGATCGTGCGCGAAGCGGAGCGCGAAATCGATAGCGCGGCTGAAAAACTCAATCGTAAGCGCCTCAAACCCGACGAACAGCGCGACCTGAAACGGCGCGTGCTGGGCGCGAAGAAACGGTTGTTGCAGATCGAGATCGATCATCATGTGAGTCCGGTTGAAATCAAACGCGCGCTACAGTCGATCGTGATCGGAGAACAGCAGACAGGCCAGGCAAAGCGCGAACTGGTTGAAGCAAACCTCCGGCTCGTGGTTTCGATTGCCAAGAAGTACACGAACCGTGGGCTTCAGTTCCTGGATCTGATTCAGGAAGGCAACATCGGGTTGATGAAGGCGGTCGATAAGTTTGAATGGCGGCGCGGTTACAAGTTTTCGACGTACGC
Source organism: Pyrinomonadaceae bacterium (assembly GCA_035571655.1). GTDB lineage: Bacteria > Acidobacteriota > Blastocatellia > Pyrinomonadales > Pyrinomonadaceae > PSRF01. The sequence continues at coordinate 2,370 of DATNCH010000270.1, read as the reverse complement.
GACGTGGTGGATTCGACAGGCGATCACTCGTGCGATCGCCGATCAGGCGCGCACGATTCGTATTCCGGTGCACATGATCGAGACCATCAACAAGTTGATTCGCACGTCGCGATCGCTCGTGCAGGAGTTGGGGCGTGAGCCGACGAGTGAAGAGATCGCGCGAAGGATGGATATTCCGGTTTCGAAGGTGCGGAAGGTCTTGAAGATCGCGCAGGAGCCGATCTCGCTCGAGACACCGATTGGAGAAGAAGAGGATTCGCATCTCGGCGATTTCATCGAAGACAAGTCGATTCTGAATCCGGCGGATGCGGTTGTTGCGTCGAACCTGCGCGAGATTACTGACGAGGTCTTAGCGACGCTCACGCCGCGCGAGGAAAAGGTGATCAAGATGAGGTTTGGTCTCGGGACCAGCGGCTCCGAGCACACGTTGGAAGAAGTCGGACAGCACTTCGCAGTGACCCGCGAACGTATCAGGCAAATCGAAGCCAAAGCCCTACGCAAGCTGCGCCACCCCTCGCGCTCGCGCAAACTCAAGGCCTTCCTCGATGGCGCCCCCCGGTAGTACACAAAGAGCACAGAAGATAGCCACAAAAAGGCACAAAAGGAACAAAATAAAGAGTTTACTTCTTTACCTGTTTTGCGCCTTTTGTGCTTTTTTGTGGCGATCTACTTTTGTGCCTTTTTGTGGCTCTATTTGAAGCTTAAGAAGGCGGTGCTCTTTACCGTGCGATCGAATTCGTAGTTGTAGGTGTAGCCGGGAAATTCGATCTCGCGAACGAATTGCACGTGTATCTCCATGCGGCTGTCCTTTAGAGCGCATGTGATTACGGCATCGGGAGGAACATCGTACTCAGGACCATTCTTGGCGAGTTGTTCTGTTATCCATGCGGCTGACTGACCCGTGCCCGCGGCGAGGTCCGCGTAGTGCTGCATCAGGTCCGTGTACGCCTTCGCGTTGTACGCGACGGGGACGTAGAGATAGCCCGAGTAAGCGATAGCAACCAGCAGCGCCATGACGACGAGAAACTTCAAGTTTGCACTGCCGCGTTCACTCGATGTTCGCATTACTGTCTCTCCAGTGACTTCAATCCAGCTCGCAGCGAAACTCGCAACGCTTTCGCGCTGATAAGCCGGCCTTCGACGATTCTCGGCCGGCCTATCCCTTCGAGCAACACCCAATTGATCTGCCCATCGACACTTTTTTTATCGTGCTGTAGAGCGCGAATGATTCGGTTACTGTCGAGGTGTTCCGCGCGCGGTAATGGCCCACAAAGTTTCACCGCGTCACGTAGTAACTCCAAGTCCCCGGCGTCTATCAGACCCAGGTTCTTCGAGAGTTCTCCGGCAACTAACATTCCATAACCAACAGCCTCGCCATGTCGAAACGTGCGATAGCTGGTGATCGCCTCCAACGCGTGTGCGGTCGTGTGTCCAAAGTTCAAGACGCGTCGCGACTTTGCGTCCGATCTCGAAGTGGATTCACGTTCATCGTTCGCGACGATCGACGCTTTGAATCCACACTGAGCTGCGATCAGGTCTTCAAATTCTGAACTGAGCAGAAAATCTCGTTTAGCAGCCGTCTTTTGAAGACCATCGACCGTCATGTCATAAAGCTTTCGATCTGAGATCAACGACTGTTTGACCATCTCGCAGAACCCTGAGACCAGCTCGCGTTGCGGCAACGACATCAACGTCTCCGTGTCGATGAACACCGATGCAGGCTGGTGAAACGCGCCGACGAGGTTTTTTCCAACCGGAAGGTTGATTCCAGTCTTGCCGCCGACCGACGAATCAATCTGCGATAGAAGCGTCGTCGGGACCTGAACGACGGGCACGCCACGCAGGTAAATCGCGGCACTGAAACCGGCGAGATCGCCGACGACTCCACCTCCGAGCGCAACCACTAAGTCGTTCCGTTCAAAGCGGTTCTCGCTCAGGAACGTGACGGCTTTTTCCAACATTCGGAACGACTTGTAACGCTCACCTTCGGGCATGAGCCATTCAAAGATCTTGCAGCCTTCTGCCTTGAGAGAGCGCATTACCTCGCGGCCATACAACTCAAAAATCCGCTTGTTGGAAATGATGCCGGCGCGACGAGGAGCCTTTAGCGGGAGCATCTGCCCGAGCTTCCGCCTGATACCTCCGCCGATATTGATTTCGCTAGTGCGTGTGTCCTGGTTTAATGAGATTTCAAGCCGGTGCATTGGGGCAGAAATTGAAACGTTTCGCTAAAAGCGAATGGGCGCGACATACGTGGGAGTGCGTCGCGCCCATCCATATTCGTGGTTACTGTCCTCACCCCAGCAACCACTTGAGACGGAGGATCCACCAACCGTCTCTCTTGCCCCACAATATACATCGCAACGCCTG
>DATNCH010000269.1:0-2541 GCA_035571655.1 Pyrinomonadaceae bacterium | reverse complement strand
TATTCGGTCAATAGACGAGAGAAGGCTTCTTCACGAGACTGATGATCTCGTTGACGACACCCTTCCGGGATTTCGCGTAAAAGTTTCAGAGATCTTCGACTAGGCCAACACTCACTTGGACCGCAACCTTCCCATCGGAATCTTCGACAGCGGCGTTGGCGGCCTAACTGTCTACAAAGCACTGCACGAGCGTCTGCCAAACGAACGCTTCGTCTATCTCGGCGACACCGCCCGTGTGCCGTACGGCACAAAATCACTCGCAACTGTTGAACGCTACGCAGTCGAGAATTCGAGGTTTCTCGCGGCGCACGGTATCAAGTTACTCGTCGTCGCGTGCAACACTGCCTCGGCTTTGGCGTTGCCCGCCATCCGCGCAGCGGTCAAGGTTCCGGTCATCGGTGTGATCGAACCCGGCTCACGCGCCGCCGTGGACGCCGCGCAGGACGCGAACATCGGCGTCATTGCGACCGAAGCAACGATTCAGAGCCGCGCCTACGCTCGAGCGATTACGTCCATGCGCCCCACGGGCCAGGTCTTCGAAAAAGCCTGCCCCCTCTTTGTTCCCTTAGCGGAAGAGGGATGGGCCAACAGCGACGTCGCACGCAACGTCGCTCGCGATTACTTAAGTGAGTTCACAAATACAAGCCTGGCTGCACTGGTCCTTGGTTGCACACATTATCCGATTCTGAGAGACGTGATCGGCGAGACTGTCGGCAGCAACGTCACGCTGATCGATTCCGGAGCAGCCACGGCGCGCGACGTCGAATCGCTGCTCGAAAGTTCAGCCCTCACTCACGACGCCCTGTCGCTTTACCAGGAACGCGAACTCTGTGATGATCTGGACCACTTTTATGTGACTGATGCCGCTGAAAGATTTGCTAAAGTAGCAGAGCGATTTTTAGGATCCGCTCCTTCCATTCTTGAAGCAGTAGAGATTTGGGGACACGATGAGCTTCGCACGCACTGACGGACGCGCTGCAGACGAAATGCGCCCGGTAAGAATCACGCCCGGTTATCTTCCGTACGCGGAAGGCTCGGTGCTGATCGAATTTGGAAACACGCGCGTAGTTTGCGCCGCTTCACTCGACGACAGAGTCCCTCCCTTCCTGCGAAACTCAGGACACGGCTGGCTGACCGCCGAATACGCGATGTTGCCTCGCGCGACGCAAACGCGAACCGCGCGCGAGATCGGTCGTGGCGGACCTTCGGGTCGCACACACGAGATACAAAGACTCATCGGCAGAAGTCTCCGCGCAGTCGCGGATCTGAAAGCACTCGGCGAACGCACGATCACGATCGACTGCGACGTCCTGCAAGCTGACGGCGGTACACGCACTGCTGCGATCACAGGCTCTTACGTCGCATTTGCCCTGGCCAGCAATCACTTACTCAAGAACGGCCGGATCACGCGATCGCTGACGACTGATCATGTTGCGGCAGTGAGCGTCGGCATCGTCGACAACGTTCCGCTGTTGGACCTGAAGTATGACGAAGACTCTCGCGCCGAAGTCGATATGAATGTCGTTTGCACAGGAGACGGGCGGTTCATCGAGCTTCAGGGAACCGCGGAGCGCGAACCGTTCACCAGGGCGCAGATGGATGAACTGGTTGCGCTCGGCTCGCTCGGAATCGAATCCCTGGTAACCATTCAGAAGGACGTTATTTCGGCAACTGGAGAGCTTACAGCGCGCATCTGACAACTCTCGCCTGGAATTCAAGGAGACCAGTCGTAATGCGACGGAGTTTAGTTATTGCTTTAGTTTTGATGGGGTTGATGGCGCAGGTGGCATCGGCTCAACATCTCTACACGCATCAAAAAGTCGACTACACTTTCGAAATTCCCTCGCCCACATGGAAAACCATTCTGGAGCCAGATGCTGCTCACGAACACCCGGAGTTTGTTTACGGCGATCGTCTCGACGGGTTTCTGACTATTCGTAAAGAGATTGTCGAAGCCGGCACAACCGCTTCGCAACTCGCGGAACGCGACCAGGTCAAGCTGCGTTTTCTGCCCGGTTTTGTCGAAGGTAAAGAAGAAGTATTCAACGGCCGCCTCGACGGTGTGACAATCTCTTATGAATTTGTGAAAACCGGCAAACCAATGCTCGGCCGCACGTATTACCTACAGGTTGATCCCCGTACGATCTATGCACTGCGCTTTACTGGTTTGCGCGATAAATTGACCCGGATTCGCAATCAAACAGATCTAATCGCCCGCACCTTCAAGATCAAATAAATGAAGCTGGCCCATGGACTAGCAATCAAGCCTTCGCCGATACACGGCAGCGGCTGCTTCGCCGTCATTCCTTTCAAGAAAAGACACAAGATCGCGGAATACACCGGTGAGAAGATCTCAAACGCCGAAGCGAGGCGACGAGCTCACCGCAAAATGCTGAGAATCTGTGAAGTCAATAATCGCTGGAGTCTCGACGGAAGCCGCGGCGGAAATGGCACTCACTATATCAACCATTCGTGCCGTCCGAATGCCTTCATGCAGGTTCTTTACGACCACATTCTCTTCATCGCGTTGCGCGACATAGA
>DATNCH010000268.1:0-4154 GCA_035571655.1 Pyrinomonadaceae bacterium | reverse complement strand
CCGGTGATGTCGGTCGGCGATTACAACTCCTATCAGTTCAACGACGGCTACACCGATCCGATCTCCGTTATCAAAGGCACGCCAACCGCTGATGATCAGATGGTCGTCGATGCGAGCCCGGATTTGGTTAATCCGGACTTCATCAACCTCAGCGATAGTTTGCCGGCCGATCAGCGTTACAGCTTCATCTTCGAAGGAACGCCGCAGTTGATCGACCATCAGATAATCAACACGGTGGCGGCGTCGTACCTCCAGCGTTACCACATCGCGCGCAATAACTCCGACTTCCCTGAAGTGCCGGGTTCGTTGTTCGCGAACGACACCAGCAGGCCCGAGCGTAATTCCGATCACGACATGCCGATCGCGTATTACAAGTTCCCGGGCGCGGCAACGACGACGACGGTTTCAGATGCGTCGGCGATTTACAGTCCGGCGAATCAGAACGTGGTGCTCACAGCCAATGTAACGACGGCTGCAGGAACAGTTAACGAAGGCACCGTGACCTTCACTGTTACGAATGCGGGTAACACCGTGATCGGCTCGCCGGTTGTTGGTAGTGTTGTGGGTGGCGTCGCGACGGCGAATTACACGTTGCCGGGTGGAACCACACCGCAGGCTCTCACGATCACGGGAGACTTCAGTGGAGGAACATTCACCGCGGCAAGCAGCGACACCGCAACGCTATCGGTCAGCTTCAACGTCTGCCTGCTTTACGATCCGAATAAAGCGGTGAAGAGTGGAGCGGCATATCCGATCAAGATCCAGCTCTGCGACGTTAACGGAATGAACGTGTCGTCATCAGGCACGGTTGTTCATGCAGTTAACATCCAGCAGATCTCGTCGATGGCTTATGGTGATGTAATAACCAGCGGAAACGCGAACGAGGATAACAACTTCCGCTTCGACAACGGCGCTTACATCCTTAACCTGAAGACGACTGGACTGACGACGGGAACTTACAATCTGTACTTCACCGCCGGAGACGATCCGGTCTTGCACTCGGTACAATTCCAGGTGAAGTAAACCAGGAGATTGGCAGGATTAAACAGGATTGACAGGATGTTTAGGCATCTTGTCAATCCTGAAAAATCCCGTCAATCCGGCTACTAAATTGACCGATCAAAAGTCACCTTGACCAGAATCCTGTCATTCGAAAAATAGCGTATTGACCCGCCATCTGAAGACTGGTAAAAGCATCATCAGCCCCTTTACCTCGCCACAGTTTTTTACAAGATCTACGAGCCCACTAAGTCAGAACCGGGAACGAGTCTCGGCGCAGGTTCAACCATTCGGCTCGATTGAATTTGCGCACCTTCTCGGTTCTGGCTTTGCCCCAAACATTGACACGGAGACGCGGTGACACGGTGGACACGGAGACCGATCCCCGCGTCTCCGCGTCTCCGCGTCTCCCTGTCTCCGCGTCATTCCGTAGAGGCCTCGTCTTGTTTATTGAGGGCGGCGTGCATGGTATGCCATGGAAGTGTGGCGCATTTTACGCGCACTGGAAATTCGCGCACGCCCGCGAAGATTTTCAAGTTGCCGAGAGTGTTCTCTTCATTTTCTTCGTCGAGCTCGCCAGTGACCATCGAATGAAATTCTTTGAAGAGATTCTCGGCTTGTTCCTTACTCTTCCCTTTAACAGCTTGCGTCATCATGCTCGCCGACGCTTTTGAGATCGCGCATCCCGAACCTTCAAAACCGACATCCGTCACGCGATTGTCTTCCAGGTTCACGTAAATGGTGAGCTGATCGCCGCAGAGCGGATTGTAACCCTCGGCGGTGTGGTTGGCGGTCTCGAGCTTGCGGAAGTTTCTGGGCTTCTTGTTATGGTCGAGAATAACCTGCTGGTAAAGTTCGCTTAATTCTGACATTAACTGAATATCTCAATCACTCTCTCAATCGTGCGTGCGAGCACGTCGATCTCTTCTTTTGTGTTGTAGAACGAAAACGACGCGCGCGCTGTGGCCGGAACGTTGAATCTCTGCATCACGGGTTGCGCACAATGATGACCAGCGCGAACCGCGATACCTTCCTGGTCCAGGATCGTGCCGATGTCGTGCGGGTGAATGCCGTCGATTACAAACGACAGCACGCTCGCTTTGTTCTTCGCCGTGCCGATGATGCGCACGCCTTCGATCGCCGAGACTCGCTCCGTCGCGTAACGCAGCAACTCAGCCTCATACGCGGCCGCCGCGTCTCTGCCGATCGTGTTCAAGTAATCGATCGCGGCTCCCAGGCCGATCTGCGACGCGATTGCCGGCGTACCTGCTTCAAACTTGTTCGGTGCATCGGCGTAAGTCGTCTTCTCGAACGTGACGGTCTTGATCATGTCGCCGCCACCCTGAAACGGATTCATCTTTTCCAGCAGTTCGATCTTGCCGTAGATGATGCCGCTGCCGGTCGGCGCGTACATCTTGTGTCCTGAAAAGACGTAAAAATCGGCGTCGAGATCCTGAACGTCGACGGGCATGTGCGGCGCGGCCTGAGCGCCGTCGATCAGCACGGGCACGCCGTACTTGTGTGCCTGTGCAATCATCTGCTTGATCGGATTAATCGTGCCGAGCGCGTTTGAGACGTGCAGCACCGAGACGAGTTTGGTGCGCTCGTTCAGCAGGCCGTCGTACTCGTCGAGCAGCAACTCGCCCGCGTCGTTCATCGGGATCACGCGGAGGCGCGCGCCTTTTTCTTCGCAGAGCATCTGCCAGGGAACGATGTTAGCGTGGTGCTCCATCGCGGAGATGATGATCTCGTCGCCGGCGCCGATGAACTTGCGGCCATAGCCGTGCATCACGAGATTGATTCCCTCGGTGGCGCCGCGCACGAAGATACACTCGCGCGATTCGCGCGCGTTGATGAACTGCTTCACTTTCTCGCGGGCGCCTTCGTAAGCCGTAGTCGCCTTCTGGCTCAGGTAATGGACGCCGCGATGAATGTTTGAATGCTCTTGTTCGAGGTAGACGCTGCCGCGATCGATAACGACCTGGGGAACCTGCGACGAAGCCGAGTTGTCGAGATAGATGAGCGGCTTGCCGTTCACGGTCTGTTGCAGGACGGGGAAATCGGCGCGTATCCGCCCGACATCCCAGGTGGTTGCAACTTCCAGAGTAGATATTGTTCCGCTACTCATTTTGTTTGAAAATCCTGAAATCCTGTCACAATGACGTGTGCAACTGACGAAGCACGACCTCGTCCAGTTCAGCTCTGATCGACTCGAGCTTGATCTTTCCGATCACCTCTTCGGCGAAGCCATACGTCAACAAATTCCGCCCAAGCTCGGGCGCGATGCCGCGCGTCTCCAGGTAAAAAAGCTCTTCGGGATCGATCTGACCCACGGCTGCTCCGTGCGCGCACTTCACGTCGTCAGCATAAATCTCCAACTGCGGCTTCGTATCTACGCGCGCTTTGTCTGACAGCAGCAGGTTCTTGTTCGTTTGCATCGCGTCGGTCTTCTGCGCGCCTTCACGAACGAAGATCTTGCCGTTGAAAACCGCACGGCCATTGCCGTCGAGAATTCCCTTGTACAACTGGTGACTGTTGCAGTGCGGCTTTTTGTGATCGATCACTGAATGCGTGTCCGTGTGCTGATCCGGACCAACCACGTAGAGACCGTCGACCGAGGTCTCTGCACCTTCGTGATCCATCACCACCGAGACGTCGTGACGCGCGAGTTGTGCGCCGAGATTGATCGACGTCGTATCGTACCGACTCGCACGTCCGAGCTCGGCTGAAGTTGTCGAGACGTGAAAAGCGTTATGGCTTTCGCGTTGCAGACGATAGTGGTCCAGCCGCGCACCGTCCTTCACGACGATTTCTGCTATCGCGTTCGTGAAGTAACGTTCATCACCATTCGAGACGAAGCTTTCGATCACTGTTGCGGCACTGTTTTCCTCGGCGACGATCAGGACTCTCGGAAAGTTAACGCTGTTCGGCGCCGAAGGATCGGCAAGAAACGTGATCTGGATCGGTGTTTCGAGTGCGACATTCTTCGGAATCCAGATAAACACGCCCGACTGTAGAAACGCTGTATTGAGCGCAGTCAAACCGTTGTTGTGATAACCGGCGTTGCGCGCCAGGTATTTGCGAACGATCTTGTTGTATCTCGCGTCGGCGCCCGCATGAAAAAGGTCGACTGCGACGACGCTCTCGAGTCCGGT
>DATNCH010000267.1:0-33058 GCA_035571655.1 Pyrinomonadaceae bacterium | reverse complement strand
ACAAAACCCGGATCGTTGATGAAGTGACGTGGCTCTTTTTTGAGTACTACTGCTTCGATGTAGTCGCCGATCTCGTCGCGCGAGGCGCCGCTCCGCACTACATCGCGTAACGAGTGTTCGACAGTTGAAAACAGACACGTGCGAATCTGACCATCCGCAGTCAACCTGATTCGCGAACACGCGCCGCAGAACGGTTCCGTAACAGGCGCAATGATTCCGATCTCACCCGGTGCACCGTCGGCGAAACGATAACGCGAAGACGTATCAGACCCGCGCGCGACGTCCACGCGAACCAGCGGAAAGCGCTCGCCGATGCGCTCTCGAATCTCTTTCCCGGAAACGACGTCCGCGCGCGACCATTCATGCCCGGAATCCAGCGGCATGAATTCTATAAAACGCATCTTCACGTCGTGCTCACGAGCAAACTCCGCGAAATCTGCAACCTCATCCTCGTTGTGACCACGGACGATCACCGCGTTGATCTTTATCGGCTCGAGACCTGCCCTTTTCGCGGCTGCAATGCCCGCGAGGACTTTGTCCAACACGTCGACGCCGGTCATCCGTTTGAAAATGTCCCGTTTCAAACTGTCGAGGCTGATCGTGACGCGATCGAGCCCGGCATCTTTCAAGCTCTGCGCGCGTTCAGGTAAGAAGTAACCGTTCGTGGTTAACGCGAGATCGTGAAGAGCTGGTTTAAACCGGCCGAGCTTAGTGATAATCGTCTCGATGTCCTTGCGCAACATCGGCTCCCCGCCAGTCAACCGGATCTTCTCGATGCCCAGCGACACGAATACATCGCAAACGTACTCAATCTCTTCGTAGGAGAGCATCTGCTCTTTCGGCGCGATTGGAGGTTCGCCGTGCGGCAAACAATAAAAACAGCGAAAGTTACAACGGTCGGTGAGCGAAACGCGCAGGTCGCGAATCGGCCGATTATAAGAGTCGCGCAAGACGGCTTTCATCGCGTTAATAATACGCTCCGACGAACTTACGGCAAAGTGGAGCTCAAGAGCCGGTTCCACACAAAATCCTGTCAATCCTGTGAAACTGCCTCTAAGCACCAAGCGCGGCGTTGGTCATGAAGATCGACGGCGGCAGGGATTTCGAGGTTCCGGGGAGCTTGAGGGTGCGCTTGAGAACGAAATCAAACAGTAGCGGATTGTAATCGTAAACTTCTTTCAGACTTTCGCCTTCCGATTTACTGAGAAACCCGAGCTTCACGAGCGGCCGCGTTCGAATCAGGATATTCACCGCCGGCAACGGATAATCGCTGCCATTCACCAGCCTTTCGTGCAGATCCTCACGCGCAAGAATCGTGTGCAAAGGCTTTCCCACGCGGTTGAATTGCGTCATGGCCGAGATCTCGCCAAACACCAGGCCTTCGTATCGCTTCTCGTCCATCAAACGCAAAAACAGATCGAAGTTGTCCACTTGTTTGCGATCCTTATCGTCGAGATCTTCATTCGTACCAAGCCCCGCGCAATGTGCGACAACTACCTTCACGCCCTGGTCCAACGCGCGCCGCAGCAACAAAGGATTTCCGAGTTTCTGATCCTCTTCCGCTTCAACCGCCTTCTCCTCACCACCGTGACTCAGCAGAATCAGATCACGCTCCTTCATTTTCTGATAAAACGGATCGCATTTCGGATCTGAAGGATCGATCCCCATCGCATTCGGCAACCACTTGACGATGCGCGCACCGCGCCTCGCCCACTTCTCGAGCTCACTTATCGCATCCGGGCGGTAAGGATTGACCGAAATGTTTGGAACAAACATGTCCGCGTACCGCTCGGCGAGCTCGAAGACGTATTCGTTAGGAACGTAAAACTCGGTCTTCTCGAGATTTACCGAACCATCGCTGCGATAATGTTTGTCGAACGCGAGCAGGCGGTGTTTTCCATGATTGCGGATGTGACTGACGAGGCTCGCGAGACGCTCCACGAGCTGCGTATCCGCTCGGTTTTCATCAGTGGCGCCCGCCGAGCTCATGTAGACTTTGAACTTGAGACGGTGAAACGGATGCGCCCACGTGCGCATCTTTCGATTCACAAAAGTTCCGCCCGCGCCCAACCCCGCCACATGCACGTGATGATCTATTAGCCGCTGCGGATCGATATCGTCGAAAGCACGCTTCACCACGTCAGACGCCTTCGCGCTGAGCTTATCTGCGAGCTCTTCAGGTCGTCGCGTGAACGCACCACCGATGGAATGAATCAGACACATCAGGACAAACAGATCATCGTGCCGAGCATCGTTGCGATCAACTCGCGCGCTCCAGTCTTGTCCAAAGCAAAGACGTCGGCGCGCACCACCGTGAGCGTCTTTCCACTCTTAACAACTTCCGCCGACGCTAAAAACATTGCGCCTTTCGCCGGCCGCAACAAGTTTACTTTGAACTCGACGCTGAGCACTTCAGAATTCGGCGGCATTAAAGTGTACGCGGCATATCCACACGCAGAGTCGGCGATTGTCGTCACGATACCGGCGTGCAAATACCCGTGCTGCTGCGTCAGGTCAGCGCGATAAGGAAGTGTGATCTCGATGATGCCCGGCTCGACGCGCGTTAACTCCGCCCCGATCAGGCCCATGATCGTTTGTTTAGCGAAGCTCCGTCTAATTTCTTCGGCGAAGGCCGGATTACGAGGTTGATGTAGGACAGGATTCACCGGATTTTAGCAGGATTTACGAGATTCTAAGCCTCGGGCGTTGCGCTGTAGGCCCGCGAGTTTCGCACGTTTCATCGCGCTGCCGCGAAATCGCGCGGCGTAGGTTTCCGGAGTAAGCTCGAGTATGTCTGCAAGTTCGGCGTCGACGTTTCCCTCGCGCGGTGCGAATCGTATTTCAGCAGTGGACGTTTCAAAGCGGTTCCACGGGCAAACATCCTGGCAGATGTCGCAGCCGTAGAACCATCCGGAAAGATTCTCCTCAACTTCGACAGGCAATTCAGGCGCGCGTAATTCAATCGTTGCGTACGAAATGCACTTGTTTGAATCGACCACGTAGGTTTCGGTAATCGCCGCTGTGGGACACGCATCGATACACAGCGTACACGTACCACAGTGATCCTCAACGCGCTGCGTATCATGGTCCAATTCAAGGTTAAGCAACAACTCGCCGATAAACACCCACGACCCGTACTCGGGCGTGATCACATTCGAGTGTTTCCCGAGCCAACCTAAACCCGCGCGCACGGCCCAGGCTTTATCCATCGTCGGCTGGATGTCGACGCAGATCTTTCCTTCGGCTCGCGGTTCCTGCTCTCGGATCCACGAAAGCAGAGACGCAAGTTTCTCTTTGACTACGTCGTGGTAATCATCTCCCCACGCGTAACGGGAGACTTTCCCTGTCGCTGGACTTTGCTGGTGCTGATGCGGCGTGAAGTAGTTGAGAGCGACGACTACGACTGACTTTGCTTGCGGAAATATCTCGAGCGGGTCGACGCGTTTTTCGACGTCGCGCGCCATCCAGCGCATCTCGCCGTGATACCCACGCGAAAGCCACTCTTGCAACCGGCGCCCCTCATCTTCAAGCGAGGAGGCGCCGACAATTCCCACCTTGTTGAATCCTTCGAAGAGAGCCCGTTCCTTGATGTGATGTGCAAGGATCACGGGCCGGCAAGCTTCTGGATCGTCACGGTGATGATTGGGGTGTCGCCCGCCGTCTTGCTGTAAGAAACCCAATAACCAGCTTTCGGATAGCGCACGAGTTTGTACTTCGAGCCATCGGGCTTAGCTTCGAAATCGGACCCAAACACCTGCTGCGGAGTTATTATCTCGCGCGCGCCGTTCATGAAATCGACTGAGATGGCGGTCACCTTCGAAGTCGCCTTATCGTAAAGGATCTGGCAGGATTCGTTATCACTGAACCTGTAATAGTCCTGCTCGTCACCTTTATTGGCTGGACTGCCCAGCTTTTTGCGTACTTCATCAGCGACCCAGCCGATTTTTACGCCTCGATAATCGAGAAAAATCGGGTCTTCCTCACGAGGGGCGCCGCCGGTCGGCTTTCGCGTGGTTTGAGCGAGTGAAACTCCAGCGGTTGTTAGAGAGATGACCACTAGTAACCAGAATTTTGAGAGTCTCAAAAGGCGAGTCATGGTTACTCCTTTCCACAAAATATACGTGTTCACCAACAAACAGGTAGGAAACCAACGCTTATATGCGGCGACAATAATCCGAAAAAAGGGACGTGTCAACAGCCGCGAGCCCGCTCGATATAAGCCGCAGATTTTCGCAGATAAACGCGGATCTGATCCGCGTTTATCTGCGAAAATCTGCGGCTAAACGTTGACTCGGCATCTACTTTCGCGTAGAAGCAGAGTGCTCTTTGACTGGTCCAAAAGGAGTCGAAATCCAAATGAATAGAACCGTGGTGTTAGTGGCAATCATCTTGATGGCCCTGGGTTTGGCTGGATGTCAGCCCGCGCGTGATACGAATCTAAATGCAACAGCAACTACGAGCCCCGCGAAAGAAACCTTCGATCCGGTAGCAATTCAGACCGAAGTGCTGAACATCGAACGCGACTGGGTCAAGGCAGGCGAAACCTATGACGTTGAAGCAATCAAGCGAATAGTTGCAGACGACGCCGTCCTGGTCTACCCCGACGGCACTCCGGGAACTAAGGCCGACGAAGTCCGCATCGCCGAGGCGAAAGCGATCACTGGTAGTGGATGGGAGATGATCGACCCCAAGGTCACCGTGTTGAGCGCAGATGCCGCCTACATCACCGGACGAAGTTCCATCAGGGACGGGAAATATAAAGAGCCCAACATGGCCAAAGCTATCGATATCAGTGGGGAATATCGTTTCCTGGACGTTTACGCTCGACGCAACGGCAGATGGCAGGTAGTCGCTTCACAAGCGACTAAGGTCGCGGTTCAACTGCCCGCTGCATCGCCGAAAGCGAGTGTCGCGATGTCACCAGCACCACCTTCACCTCCGAAAGCTTCGCCGACAGCAACACGGACCCCTTAGTTCCAGATTCCAGGAATTGTGGTTGAGCACTTTGGACAACGGCCTTCGTTCGTAACGTTCACCTGACGAATCAGGTAGCCGAAGCGCTCAACCAACAACTCCCGGCACGATGGACAGTACGTGTTCTCCCACTCGCCAACCCTTCCCGGCAGATTTCCGGCGTAAATGTAATTCAGTCCCGCTTCTCGACCGATCTCACACGCGCGCAGTAATTGTTCCGCGGTCGTGTTTGAGTTCTCAGTCATCTTGTAATCCTGGTGAAACGCGGTCACATGCCACGGGATATCGGGAGAGACTGAAGCAATGAAGTCAGCCGCGCGACGCAGCTCGTCTTCGGAATCGTTGAACTCGGGAATGATCAGTGTGACGATCTCTTCCCAGAAGCCACGTTCGTGGACCATCTTCACCGTTGCGAGAATGTTGTCGACCACGCCGCCGAGTTGTCGATAGTTCTTGTCGTTCATCGACTTGAGGTCGATCTTGTAACAGTCGGTCCAGGGTCGCAGGTAATCGAGCACTTGCGGAGTGGCGTTGCCGTTGGAGATGAATGCGGTTCGAAAGCCGGCAGGCCGCGCCTTTTTGAAGACTTCGACCGCCCATTCAGCGGTGATCAACGGTTCGTTATAACTGCTGCCGACCATTGCAGCGCCATACGCTTTTGCCATCGACACGAGGCGCTCTGGTGAAACGATCGTTGGGTTCGTACCGGCAGCATCGTCGCGCAAGGCTTGAGACGTCAGCCAGTTTTGACAGTAAGCGCAATGCAGATCGCAGCCGAGCATGCCGAACGTCAGCGTATCGGAGCCGGGCATGACGTGGAAGAACGGCTTTTTCTCAGTCGGATCGCACGCCAGTGCAGCGACGTAGTTCGCGGGTACGCGAAAATGTCCACCCTCGTTGAATCGAACTTTGCAGATCCCGCGTTTACCCGATTTGATCAAACATCGATGGCCACAGGCATAACACTTCAATGCACCCGCATCGAGGTGCTCGGTCAACTCCGGCGCGCCCTCGATGGTCATCGAATCCAGCACAGTTGCGAGTGGCGCGGATTTGGTACTTACAGGCATTTCTTGTTCTTACTTCTTTGTTCTTTGTACTTTGTTGTCGCTATTATCCTAGTACCTGCGAACCGCGAACACAAAGAACAAAGCACAAATTACAAAGCAGATGATCATCGAACAAATCACCGTCACCGACTTCCAGCAACACACGCGCATCGTCGGTTGTGAAATTACCAAACAGGCGATCTGTATCGACCCTGGAGACGAGTCGGAGCGGATTGTCGAAACTCTGGAACGGCTGGGTCTGACACTCAACGCGATTGCCCTCACGCATGCTCACCTCGATCACGTCGGCGCCGTTGCATCACTGAAGAAACTCGTGCCCACGGCCAAAATCAACCTGCACAAGGGCGACGAGTTTATGTACCAGGCACTGCCGGAGCAGCCCGCGTGGATCGGGATTCCTCGCGCGCTTTGGGCGTCACACGGGTTTGTTTTTGAAATGCCGCCGCCCGTCGATCACTACTGGACTGACGGCGAAAAACATCATGTAGGCGAACTCGAATTCGAGGTGCTGCACTGCCCCGGACACACACCGGGACACGTCGTCCTCTACGAGCCCAAAGAAAAAGTCGTGTTTGTCGGCGATGTACTGTTCGCGGGTTCAATCGGCAGAACAGATCTGCCGGGCGGTTCCACCGAGCAGTTGCTGAACTCGATCAAAACCAAACTGTTGACGCTTGACGACGACGTAAAGGTTTATTCCGGGCATGGACCAGTCACCACCATTGGAGAGGAAAGACTGACGAACCCATTTTTAACCGGACGCTATCTGTAGCTGGACGCGCGAGGATACCTGCCGGAGAGTTATTTCAGTCTCTTCGCTTTCATCTCTTCCCATTTGTTCTTCTGCTCGTCGTCTAATTGACTCGGCAACGTGTCGACGGGAATCGAATACTGGGCGCAAAACTGCCGCCACAAGACAAAGCGCAGGTCGTACTGACCAGTGGAATCCGAAACAGTGTTATCGACTGGAGGTGGCTCGTTCTTCCCCTTGTTCATCATGGGGGGAGTGTAACAGCTTTTGCGGAATTAGTTGATCGCAGATGAGCGGAGATAAATGGGCCCGGTTGGGGCGTCGACGCCGCCAACTGGTTCGATCGTTATCGCGAAAACGGCGGAATCCATCGCTGTCTCGGGCACTTGATCCTTCAACATTCCCTTGCCTGTGTCGTCAGGCATGAACGTCTTACCGGGCATGGGTGGATTCTTCCCGACGATGAACCACAACTGGTACGCCTTGCCTTCAGGCACGTTCGGAAGTTTGTCGGCCATTAACATCGCATGGCCGGTTTTGTCATAAACCAGTTTTGCGCTCGAACCCGCACCACGATCGACACCATCGAGCCTCATGACTTTCGCGCCCGGCGTGGTTGCGAGTTCGAGAAACTCTTTCGACTGCGCGAGCTCGATTCCTCTCGCATTGTTCTGCCGCCACAGAACTACTAAACCCGCAATCAATGCCGTAACGAGGATGACGGCGGCGATCGCGCCCAGCGAACCAAAAGACGTCCAGATGTTGCGCGTAGCGGATCTGAACGGAATCACTTCCGACTTGGATTCATTTCGGATTTCATCCAGGATGCGCTCGCGAACTTTTGGTGATGGTTCCATCGGGTTTGCGCTGACAGCCATAGCCGCTGCCGTAGCCTCCCATTCCTGCAATTCGCTGCGACACTCTTCACAGTCAGCGAGATGATCGTTCAACGCATGCGCTTCCGCTGCGTCGAGCGCCGAGAGGGCGCGCGCCGGAATCATCTCCTTGTAGTCTTGATGGACCATCTTAAAACCCAAAACTTTCGCCCTGACCCGCAAGCATTTCGCGCAGCCTGATCAGACCCGTGCGCATACGGGTCTTCACGGTTCCGAGAGGAGCTCCCAAATGCGTCGCGATTTCTGATTGGGTGAGGCCGTCAAAATAAGCAAGCATCAGTGGCCCCTTTTGCTCGTCGGGAAGTTGCGCCAGCGCAGTGTTCACAAGACCTCTTTGCTCTGACCTGAACGCGTCGCTCGCCGCGTCCGAGACCTCTTCGGACGCTTCTCGCGCACCGGCTTCCGCCACGCGTTCACGAGATGCGAGAGTTCGGAGGCGGTCGATGCCGCGACTGCGACCGAGCGTGACGAGCCACGTGAATGGCCGTCCGCGAGTCTCGTCGAAGTCGTCCGCTTTGCGCCAAACCTGCAGAAACACTTCCTGAAGAACGTCTTCGGCTTCCTCGCGGTTACCTAATATACGCATTAGCAGCCCAAACAGGATTACGCGATACCGGTCGTAGAGCTGCGCCAGGGCCATCTCGTCCCTGGCGGCAATCGCCTTCATCAAAACCACGTCAGTATCTTGTGCTCGTTCAGGTTGCAAGCTTGAAATATACGGAACAGAACGTGGAAGAGGATTGCTACAAAAAGGCACAAAAGACACATAATCAGTTTTTTCTGTTTGTGTGCCTTTTGTGCCTTTTTGTGGCTAAAACTAAGCTACCGTGATGTCGTTGGCCAGATAGACGTCCTGAATCGCATTCAGCAATTGCACGCCTTCGCTCATCGGACGCTGGAATGCCTTGCGGCCGGAGATCAAGCCCATTCCACCACCGCGCTTGTTGATGACAGCCGTGCGAACCGCTTCTGCGAGGTCGCTCGCACCCTTCGACTCGCCGCCGGAGTTGATTAACCCAGCCCGACCCATGTAACAGTTAGCCACCTGGTAGCGAACGAGATCGATCGGATTATCAGTCGTAAGCTTCTCGTAAACGAGCTTGCTTGTCTTACCATAGGCACCACCCAACGCAGCTTCAACGGCTTTGTAACCGCCATTCCGCTCCGGCAGTTTCTGCTTGATGATATCGGCCTGGATCGTTACGCCGAGGTGATTTGCCTGCGCAGTGAGATCGGCGGAAGCATGCATGTCGCCCTCGGCAGTCTTGAACTTCGGATTGCGGAGATAACACCACAAGATACAACCCATACCCAGTTCATGTGCCTGCGCAAACGCTTCGCTGATCTGCGTAATCTGGCGCGTCGATTCATCAGAGCCAAAATATATTGTGGCGCCCACAGCAACAGCCCCAAGATTGTGTGCTTCCTTAACAGTTCCAAACAGCACCTGATCGAACTTGTTCGGTAGCGTGAGCAACTCGTTATGATTGATCTTTACGATGAACGGAATCTTGTGTGCGTACTTACGAGCAACCGTTCCCAGCACGCCAAAAGTCGATGCCACCGCATTACAACCACCTTCGATCGCGAGCTTCACGATGTTTTCCGGATCGAAGTACTGCGGATTCGGTGCGAAGGAAGCGCCGGCAGAATGTTCGATACCCTGGTCCACCGGAAGAATCGAGAGATAACCGGTGCCCGCAAGCCTGCCGTTATCAAACAGTGATTGCAGCGAACGCAGCGTCGACGGAGATCGATCAGAGATGCTCCAAACGCGGTCGATAAAGTCTGGCCCGGGAAGGTTCAGTTGCTCTTTCGGGATCGCCTGAGCTTTATGCTCCAACAGTTCTGATGCGTTTGGTCCGAGGAGCTCTGCGATCCGTTCAACTGAATCCGAGCGTTGTAGTTTGGTAACCATTGCGTTTCCTCCGGGGCTGCCCTTTTTTGGTCTGATTGCTGGGATTTTGAGCCGCCAGAGAATTATACGTAAGGGTCATTGCCGCCGCAAAGTTTGCGTTGAACCTTTAACAATCTTTCGGGTAAAATCCGCTTCGCAAGTGGGGCCGTCCCTGGCATCCTTCGTCGGCCATTATCCGCAGTAAGAACCAACTGGTCTAAAAAGTCTACGAAAGGCAAGTCAAATGAGAATCCTTCCCTCGCGCTATCTCCTGCTTGGTCTAATACTGTCTCTTTTCACCTCTTTTTCCGCCCCCACCCGTGCGGCCGGGGATGATTGGAAACCCATTGATCCTACCCAACTGTCATTAAAAAGCTCCACCGTAGAGAAGGATGCAGACGCCGAAGCCCTCTTTTGGGAAGTCAGGATGGACGATAAGGACGACCCCGATGGCAATCTCGTTTTTAATCACTACATCCGCGTGAAGGTCTTTACAGAGCGTGGTCGCGAATCTCAGAGCAAGATCGACCTGGAATTCGGCAAGATCTATGGTACCGAGACCAAGATTCAGGACATCGCCGCCCGCACGATCAAACCCGATGGCTCGATCGTCGAACTCAAGAAAGCGGACATTTTTGAGCGCACTATAGTCAAAACGAGTGGCGTTAAAGTTAAAGCCCGTTCTTTCGCGATGCCCGCTGTCGAGCCCGGTTGCATTATCGAATATCGCTGGCGTGAAATCCGCATGAAGACCCTCGCGCAATACGTTCGCTTACAGTTTCAGCGCGACATCCCCGTGCAGCGGGTCACATATTTGGTCAAGCCATATAGCTCTGACTATGAAAATCTCTCCTTTAACTCGCTAACGATGCATGGTCAACCGTCTCCCTGGACCAAAGATAAAAACGGCTTCTACAAGACCGAAATGACCAACATAGAGGCGCTCCATGAAGAATCACGCATGCCTCCCGAGGATCAGGTAAAGACCTGGATGCTCGTGTTTTATCAAAGGGCATCTAACGAAAAGGTCGATCCGGACAGGTATTGGGCGACTCTCGGCAAGGATGTTTACGACCGTACCAAGTCGCTGATCAAACCGAATGACGAAGTAAAGCAGACGGCGACGTCACTAATCGCTGAGGCTAAAAGCGACGACGAGAAGGTCGCAAACTTATTTGATTTTTGCCGCTACAAGATCAAGAACGTAAACAACGATACTTCAGGGCTCACGCCTGACGAACGCGCCAAGGTCAAAGACAACAAGACTCCGTCGGACACTCTAAAGCGAGGAATGGGTACGGGACTCGACATCGACCTTCTGTTTGTAGCCCTGGCTAATAGTGCCGGTTTCGATGCTCGAATCGTGCTGTCGTCGGATCGTGGCGATATATTTTTCGATAAGACGTTACCCAACCCGTACTTTCTCAATCCGCAAAATGTTGCGGTCAATGTGGGGGGCACCTGGAAATTCTTTGACCCCGGTCTCAACTACGTTCCGCGCGGAATGCTGCGCTGGCAGGAAGAGGGTCAACAGGCGTTGATCACCGATCCGAAGAACCCGGTGTGGGTCAATACGCCAATGTCAGCACCCGATAAGTCGTTGGCCAAGAGAACTGCCAAGTTGACACTCACTGAAGATGGAACTCTCGAAGGTGACGTGCGTCTGGAGTTCACTGGACACCAGGCAATCGAGCGCAAAGAAGATATGGATGAAGAGTCTGAAACTCAGCGTGAAGAGAACTTGAAAGAAGAGATCAAGAATCACATGAGTGCTGCGGAGATCAGTAATATCAAGATTGAAAACGTTACCGATCACGAGCGACCGCTTATCCTTTCCTATCACGTTCGCTTCCCCGGATACGCGCAGCGCACGGGCAAACGCATCTTCCTGCAGCCGGCGTTTTTCCAGTATGGCCGTGGGCCACTATTCGCAACGGCGAGCCGGAAATACCCGATCTATTTCCACTATCCGTGGTCCGAAAACGATCTCGTCGAAATCAATATGCCCAAAGGTTATGCGCTGGATAACGCAGACGCTCCCGCACCATTCGGCAGCGGCGACATCTCCCAGTACAAGCCCTCTATTTCTGTCGCCTCTGATGGTTCGCTGCTTGTTTACAAGCGTAGCTTTTTCTTTGGTGGCGGCGGAAATGTGCTCTTTCCGGTGGAGGCATATACGAACGTCAAGCAATATTTCGACCAGGTCCATAAGCAGGACGGCCATACCATTGCGTTGAAACAAACGGTTACGCAATAGCCCGGCACAAATTCTCTTCAGGAGAGATTTGAGATGAAAATCAGGATAGCGACCCTCATTGGCCTCATTGGTCTTTTGATGTTTGCGGTGCCTGTGAGTGCCGCAGTATCGGACGAAACTCCGCCATGGGTGCAGAAGGCCGTTGCGATCCAGGTTCCCACCTACGATAAAGAGGTGCCGGCGGTGGTGCTGGTCTACGACAAGATGACCACTATTGGTCCGGACGGAAAAATCACTGAAGTCTACAACTGTGCTGTTCGCATTCTACGGCGCGAAGGACGCGACTATGCCGAGGGTGACGTTTCATACATTACCGAGAGCGGCAAAGTGAAGGAGTTTCGTGCTTGGCTGGTTCGGCCGGGTGGGGAAACGAAGCGCTATGGCAAAGATGAAATCGTTGATGAGGCCCTCGATCGCAACGACGTTTATAACGAATACCGAAAGATGACGATCTCAGCCTCGTCCGAAGCTGATACAGGCGCCGTCTTCGCCTATACCTACACGATCGAGAGGCGATCCGTTTTTAGTCACGCGCAGTGGTTCTTTCAGGGTTCCCTGCCCGTAATAAACTCGCGATATAACCTCACACTACCGGAGGGCTGGCGCGCGGAAGGCGTAACCTTCAATCATGAAAAGATCGAACCCAAAATCACCGGGTCAACTTATTCATGGGAACTTTCGAACCTTCCACCAATTCCCTACGAGCCAATGAGTCCGAGTGTTACTGATCTGGCTCCACGGTTGGCAATAAGATATTACGCGCCTGCTACCTCGCCGTCAGTGCCAATCAAATCGTTCGCAAACTGGGGGGAGGTAGCTGCCTGGTTGGCTGAGCTCAGCGACCCTCAAGTCGTTGTCGACGACGCCCTCTCGCGAAAGGCGTACGAGCTGACAGCGCTTGCGAAGACAGAATTCGAAAAAATTCGTGCGATTGCGCAGTACGTCCAGAACATTCAATACATTGCGATTCAAACCGGCCTCGAACGCGGCGGCGGTTATCGTCCGCACGCTTCAAATCAGGTATTTGCGAAGTCGTATGGCGACTGTAAGGACAAAGCAAATCTGATGCGCGCAATGCTCAAGGTTGTGGGTATCACGGCGTTTCCGGTGGGCATTTACGCAGGCGATCCCAACTACGTTCGTGCCGGATGGCCTTCGCCAGGACAGTTCAATCATTGCATCATCGCGGTAAAGGTGAGCGAGCAAACTCAGGCCAACACGATCATCCAGCATCCAACTCTGGGCCGGCTTCTTATCTTCGACGCGACTGATGATCAAACACCGCTTGGCGACTTGCCTTGGTACCTTCAGGGCAGCCTCGCATTGGTCAATTCAAAGAGTGAGACAGAGCTGGTGCGAATGCCCGCCACTCCACCAGAAATGAATCATCTTGAGAGTATCGCAACGTTGGAGCTGACACCCGCCGGCGCCATCGGCGGTCAGATTCAGCAACTGGCCAACGGGCAAACCGCAGTCGGGTTTCGCACGATATTTCGCAAAATGTCAAACCCGGAATTTACCGGACTCATCGAACGTTGGCTGACAGAAGGCGCTACTGCTGCTCGACTTAGCAAGTTGGAGCCGTCTGACAACGGTGCCGAGGGCCGCTTCACTCTCAACGTGGAGTTTAGTGCGAACGCCTACGGTCAAATAATGCAGGGACGTTTGATGGTCTTCAAGCCAGCCGTCGTCTCGCGACGTGAAGCCCTGGCGTTGACCGCAGCGAAACGCACACTTCCGGTTGTCCTGCGAGCTAGTTCATATTCTGAAACGGTGAACGTTCAGTTGCCGGCGGGGTTCACCGTCGATGAAGTTCCGGACGCGGTGAAGATCGAGACTCCGTTTGGTTCTTACGTGACGAGCTATGAAGTGAAGGACAACAAACTCGTCTTCAAGCGCAAGCTGTCTCAACAGGCGACGACGATCGCCGCTTCTGACTACGAGGTGGTCCGAAAGTTCTACGAAAGCATCCGCGCCGCTGAGAACGCGCCGGTTGTCTTAGCAAAGAAATAGAAGCCGCAGATTTTCGCAGATAAACGCGGATCAGATCCGCGTTTATCTGCGAAAATCTGCGGCTACCCTCCGATCAGTCTCGCGATCGCGAACGCTGCGCCGGCGGCGGCACTTCCAATCAACGCAGTTTGAAGGGCGCTTTTTACCGGTCGTGTTCCGGTGAAGCGCCCTTTTATAAATCCGAAGATCAACAATGCTGCGAGCGTAAAACCCACCGAGTACAACAACGCCTCCGACGTCTCTCGCGCAAAGATGTACGGCGCCAACGGAATTAAACCACCTGCGATGTATGCTCCCGCGATCGTGAGTGCGCTGGTTAGTGCCCGGTTGGGGTTCGGTTTCTCGAGTCCGAGCTCGAAGCGCATCATGAAGTCCACCCAGTTTCGCGGCTGGCGCTTCAGAGCCTGAACGATGGGCCACGTTTCGTCTTCACTCAGCCCGTACGCCTGAAATACCTCGGCGACTTCCCGCATCTCTTCGTGAGGAATCTCGGCAACTTCACGTTTCTCGCGTTCGCGTTCTTTTGCGTAGTGTTCCGCATCACTTTTCGCGGCCATGTAGCCGCCAAGCCCCATCGCGATCGAGCCTGCGGCAATCTCTGCGAGTCCCGCGGTGACGATGATCCCGGTGTGATCGATCGCGCCCGTCAATCCTGCGGCGAGCGCGAACGGCACCGTCAGACCATCAGCCATTCCGATTACAATGTCGCGGACGACTTCACTGGACGTGAAGTGGCGTTCGATGTGGGGAGTCTGGGGCATGTTTGGACAGGATTTACATGATTTTTCAGGATGTGCAAGATTAAATCATGAAACATCTTGTAAATCCTGTCTAAAATTTTCCTAACAACATCAGCACCCCGATAGCAATAAAGGCCATAGCCGCCACTCTCTTTATCCACACCAGCGGGACGTAATCTCCAATGACGCTTCCAACCAAAACTCCCACTGCCGACACCGCCACGAGCGCGACGCTGGCGCCCACGAACACAGCCCACGGTCTCTTTGTATCCGCCGCCATCGTCATCGCCGCGAGCTGGGTTTTATCACCCATCTCTGCCAAAAAGATGATCCCAAAAGTCGTAAGCAGTACGCGCAGGTCCATTAGTAGTCTCCAAACTCACTTCAAATCCGTAATCAGGATTGCATCGCGAAGACGAGTTCCGCGTGTGCACAATAACTGTTTCCCGTCGCGTGACCACGCAAATCCGGTTATCAGCAGGTCTTTAAAATCTGTGACTTGCTTCGGTGGGCCACCGTCGAGCTCCTGGCTCCAAATGTTCGTCACATTGTTGCGGCTGACTGTATAAAAAAGCGACTTGCCGTCTGCCGCCCACTGGACCACAGTCAAAACCACTCCGCTATCCGGTATGTTAAAGGTCTGCACCGCCGCACCGCCTTCGAATGGAATGATGGCAATACGGTTCGGCGGCGCAAACGGATCGTATGACTCGGGATACGTGTAGGCTATGAATCGACCATCTGGTGACACGCTCGATGTTGCTGCAACATGGTCTGTAACCTGCACAGGCGAGCCGCCGTCAATCGATACCTTCCAGAGCGTCGGCTTAACGCCCTCGATCGCTGTGTAAACAACCCAGCGGCTATCCGGCGAAATCGAGGGAAGAGAATCCATCAAACCGGAAGTCAAACGCACAGAGTTACGACCGTCAAGATTCACCCGCCAAACATTTCTCTTATCGTTCTGCATCGACACAAACACGACGTATTTTCCATCGGGAGAAATCGCCGGGGAAAGGTTCATCCCACCATTCGCGGTCAACTGTTTACGATTGCCACCATCGGAATCTGTGAGCCAAATATCGGCGGTTCCGCTCTCATTAGAAACATACGCGATTCTTCCATCGGGGCCCCACGACACGTTATTTGCACTGCGCGAATAAAGAATACTGACGTTACCGGTGGGTAGTCTGATCGCTTTCGCTGCGTCACCTTCGGGCACGACCCACAGATTCATCAGTCCCTGGGTTTGAACTAAAGTCAACGTCTTGCCGTCCTGAGTCAACCCAATCCCACGGTATTCACTTAGATCATTCGTGATGCGCCTGGTCCGGCCATCGGGATAACCAACGTGCAAAAGCATAGCATTGGATTGATCCCCGGCTATCAACAGCAGCCCCGTCATGTCCGGCAACCACTGAACACGCCCCAAATACGGCCACGACTCCGGCGACAGATCCTTCTCACTGCCATCTGCTACCGCGAAACCAACTACTCTACTTCGCCCCCCAAGCGTCGCAATGGTAGAAGCGATGATCTTCCCGTCGGGAGACCACGATGGACCAACAAAGGTGACTGGCCAGAAAGTTTGTGGGATCTTTTTCACTGAAAGATTTCGTCCACCGCTGCCATCGGAATTTGCGACGACCAGTGCGCTCTCGCCTGTGTTTGGATAGTTGCCACGGACGAAAACGAATTGCTTCCCATCTGGTGAGAAGCTTACCGGCGAATCAATTCCCTCCAACACCTTGACTGAAGTGCCCCCGAGAGCGGGAACGCGATAAAGTGTGCCGTTATCGAGGTTGGCTTTGATCACGTAGTAAAGCTCAGTGCCGTCGGGTGAAAAAGTAACACCGAAAATCCCGATGGGCGCCGGCGGAACGATCAACGTGTCGTTTGCGGTGCTCACCTGACGAATGTAGAGACTTTGACTGCTCCGATCGCTCAACGCGTACACGATGTACTTTCCGTCAGGCGAGATGGTGGAGTGAATCACGTTTCCGGAGCTGGTCAACCTCGTGAATTTAACTTTCGTAAAATGTTCGACTGGCGGTTCTCGATTGAGCCACTTGTAGACTCCGAATCCAGCCCCGGCGACGATCAGGATGAGCACAATCGAAGTGACCGCAGCAGCAACTTTGTGCCTTTTGAGTTCGATGCTGATCGATTCGCTGATGGCACTGCGCGATGCTGTCTGTCGTGGTCCAGACAATGTGGCAGTCGCCTCACCAGGAATCGTTATGGCTGTTGGCTCAGCTTCGGAAGCACCTAACTTGTCCTGAAACTCGAGTTCCTGTTTGAGTTCCTTCAGATCGAGCCAGAGATCCTTGACGACCTGATAGCGCTCTTCACGATCCTTACGCAGCGACTTCGCGACGATGCGAACGAGTTCGGCTGGAACTCCAGGCACTACACGTGAAAGCGTCGGCGGTTCGGTTTTGAGTATCGCAGCCAACGTGTCGCTCGGCGTGTCGCCTTCAAAGGGTTTGCGCCGCGCGATCATTTCATAAATGACTGCGCCGAGACTGAAGATGTCAGAACGGTGGTCCACACCGAGCCCACGCGCTTGTTCCGGCGACATGTAGCCTGCTGTTCCGATCACAATTCCAGAACCGGTGCGCACCTGGATCGTCGGCGCTTCTGATGCAACCGCAGGCGACGCTTGTTCGCTGAGTTTTGCCAAACCGAAGTCGAGGACTTTCACGTAGCCGTCGGGACGCAGCATCACGTTTTCCGGTTTGATGTCGCGGTGAATAATTCCCGCTTTATGCGCGGCGGCGAGTGCATCGGCGATCTGGATCGCGATGTTTAGCGCCTCGGAGAGCGTCAACCCTGGGCGACTGAGGCGCTGGCGCAGCGTTTCACCTTCGACAAATTCGGTCGCGATCACGTGAGAATTTGCGGCCTGCCGGATCTCGTAGATCGTGATGATGTTTGGATGATTGAGAGCGGATGCTGCACGGGCTTCCTGCTCGAAGCGTCGCAGTCGATCGTCGTTCGTAGTGAATGACGAAGGCAACAGTTTCAGAGCAACTCTGCGTCCGAGTCGCTTGTCTTCCGCAAGGTAGACTTCACCCATTCCGCCGCGACTGAGGAACGATAGAACCTGGTACGATCCGATTGTGTCACCGGCACGCAGCTCGACCTTCTCCTCTGCCAACAACGATGCGGCAGCGACGAACGCTGGTTGATCGATGAACTCTCCGCTTTGTTCGTGCGACGCGATCAACGACTCGACTTCTCTTCGCAGATTCTCATCCCCAGAACAGGCTTGTGAAAGAAAGACCCCGCGCTCCTCCGGGCGATAATTGATCGCCGAGTTGAAGATCTCTTTCACCTGTTGCCAGCGTTCAGGAGTCATCGTGCGTTTTGTGGCCTATTTTGTGCCTTTTTGTGGCCGCTCATTTGAGTTCGACCATCCAGATGTTACCTGTCGCGACAGCATATTCGTAAACGATCTGATTCGCGGACCACGCCGGGTAGCGAGCGAACGCATTCAGCTTCGTATAATTTGTCAGTTGCTTCTGAGCCTTCGTTGCGATCGAGATCGAGTAGATGTTCCAGATTCCATCTCGCTGGCCGGCAAAGACGATCTCATCGCCGGACGGCGAAAAGTCGTGGGGCCAGCTCTTGCCTTTGTCGAAATTTAGTTGCGTTGCCTCTCCACCTTTGCTCGGAATCAACATGATGTAGTCATCCTGATCGCCTTTCTTCTCAAAAGTGATCCATTGCCCGTCCCGCGACCAGCACGGAAAACCTCCCATCTCCTTTTCAAAAGTCAGTTGCCTGCGTTGACCATCTCGCAACTGTGCGACCCAAACATTCACGATCCCATTCTGCGTGAAGTTGTAGGCCACCTGGGTACCGTCAGGAGAAACCGTCGCAAACTCGACCCCCTCGCCCAGGTCTAACAGCGGCTCTTCTTTGCCGGTTGTTAACGAGATGGTCCAAAGCGCTAAATGATTGTTGTTACGATTACTGAGAAACGCGAGTTTGTCACCTCCCGGTAACCAGCTCGCCTGCGAATCAGTCGCCGGATTGTTTGTGACCTGTACAAGGTTCTTGCCATCGGCGTCTGCAACCCAGATGTCGGCGCTCATTCCCGGGCGCCACCTGTTAATCGCAAGCTTCCGGCTGTCTGGTGAAAAGCGTGGCAGGTTCGTTCGCAGGCTCGTGTCAGGCGAGAAAAGCGCAGGTGGACCAGCCGCGTCGCCGTTTGCCAACAGCGGGACGGTCCAAAGATTAC
This sequence comes from Pyrinomonadaceae bacterium, assembly GCA_035571655.1. Taxonomy (GTDB): domain Bacteria; phylum Acidobacteriota; class Blastocatellia; order Pyrinomonadales; family Pyrinomonadaceae; genus PSRF01. Next base: position 14,214 of record DATNCH010000267.1, on the reverse strand, counting down.
TCGCGAACCGGTTGACGCTATAAAGAACGAATTTGCCGTCCCTGGAAATCGTGGTTGCTCCGCGGTATGTCCCCTGTCCGGGGTCGACGACAACCGCTGCCTCGCCGATCGGATCGCCCAACGGAGAGAGGCGGATTCTTGAAAGCTCTCCGCCGCCACTGTGTCCGGTGGAGAAATAGAGATGCCCATCGCCTGCGTAGGTCGGGTCAGCGCCGTTACCAACTTTCTTTAAACTGCCGCCGCCGGCAGCCATGGTCCAGACAGTGCTAAAGATAAAGTCCGAGACTTGAAAGGCGATTCGCTTGCCGTCTGGTGACCATGATGGAGCGGCGTGTCCGCCACGTGGATCTCCTGGTTGAGTGATCTGTTTCGGTGTCCCGCCTTGCGACGGCACGAGCCAGATCGTCGACGGCGGTATGGCCCGCGCCGTAAAGATTTCACCCAACTCTCCGGATTGAAACGCGATCAGTGAACCGTCGGGCGACCATGCGGGCGAGGCGCCACTCTCTGTGATCTGTTTTGGGGTGCCTCCCAGTGCTGACATCACCCAAATGCCACCACGCTTTTTTGAGTAATACGCAATGCGCTGTCCGTCAGGCGACCACGAAGGTTGCAGGTTCTGTTGGCCGTCGTTGGTTAACTGGAGCTCGCCTCCGCCGGACGAGAGCTGTTTGATGTAGATCTCGAAATTGCCGTTCTGGTCGGAAGCGTAAGCAACGGATCTACCGTCGGGTGATAAAGCAGGAAACTCATCGAGGCCGGACGAAAAAGTAACCTGGGTTTGCTTGAGCACGTGTGGCCAGTCAGCCATCTTCGCGTCGGTGCGGTTGAGAAATTTGTAGAGTGCGATGGCTCCCGCGCTCAGCAGCAGCGCGATCACCGCGAGCACAATGAAGACGCCGGTCTTGTGTCGCTTGATCTCGGCGCTCAGAGAGTGCGTGATGGTGGAAACCGCTGCTTTGACCTCGCTTGTGTCCGCTGCCGGCTTAGCTGAGGTCGTAAGTGTTGTTTGAGTGTTTGCGCCGTCGCTCGCTGTGCGATCGAGCTTTGCCTGGAAGTCGATCTCTTCTTTGAGACTCTTCAGATCGAGCAGTAGATCTTTAACGACCTGGTAACGCTCCTCACGATCTTTGCGGAGAGCTTTCGTGACGATGCGTACCAGCTCAGCAGGGGTTTCTGGAGCGACGCGCGAAAGCGGTGGCGGCTCGAGCTTCAAGATCGCGGCGAACGTGTCGCTCGGCGTGTCGCCGGCAAATGGTTTATGCCCGGCGACCATCTCGTAAATCACTGCACCCAGGTTAAAAATATCCGAACGAGCATCGACTTCCTGCCCGCGCGCCTGTTCGGGCGACATGTAACCAACTGTGCCGATAACGACGCCCGAGCCGGTTTTGATGATCTGAGTGGAAGCCTCTGTGAACAACTCTGCGGAGCCTGTTTCAGACAATTTTGCTAAACCGAAATCGAGGACTTTCACGTAGCCGTCAGGCCGGAGCATTATGTTTTCGGGCTTGATGTCGCGATGGATGATTCCGGCCTTATGCGCCGCTGAGAGTGCGTCAGCAATCTGAATCGCGATCGTCAAAACCTCATGCAGGTTGAGACGACGAAACGTGAGACGGTGGCGCAGAGTGTCGCCTTCCACAAACTCCGCCGCCATCATCAGTGAGGAATTGACCTCGCAGATCTCGTAGATCGCGATGATGTTTGGATGGTTCAGCGATGAGGCGGCACGGGCTTCCTGTTCGAACCGCTGGAGACGATTTACGTCTTTCGTGAGTGAGGCGGGCAAGAGCTTCAAAGCGACCTTGCGCCGGAGTCTCTTGTCGTGCGCGAGATAGACCTCGCCCATTCCGCCGCGACCGATGAAGGACGTGATTTCATAAGAGCCCACCACCTCGCCGGGTTTCAATTCGGCGAAGATCTCAGCGGCGTCTTTGTAAGCGGGTGAATCGATGAAGCTGCCGTCTTTTTCGTGCGCGGCAAGGAGCGATTCCACTTCGTGCTGAAGGGCCGTGTCGTTGTGGCAAGTTTCAGACAAAAAAGACGCCCTCTGCCCCGGCTCGTATTTCAGCGCCGAGTTGAAAACGTCCTTAATCTGTTGCCAACGCTCCGGTGTCATCGTGAATTCGTCTCGTCTTAGCACCGGGCTAAGCCCGGTGTGAATGAGAGGACTCTCCCTTTGCCCCTACAAAAGACGCGCACGGCATTACCAAACTCCCTCATTTATTCCAACTGCCGTCGCAACCACGCGCGCGCCATTTTCCAGTCGCGCTCGACCGTCGCGTGCGAGATCCCCAACACCTCCGCGGTCTCCTCTATAGAAAGGCCTCCGAAGAACTTGAGCTCGACAATCCGGCTCTGCTGCGGATCCATCTCGGCAAGTTCATCCAGCGCCTCATTTAACGCGAGCAAATCGATCGCAGGTTCCTGCATCAAAGCCGCTTCAACACTGGTAATAGAAAGTCGCTGCTGCTCAGACCCACCGCGCTTTGCCGCCTGTCGCTGGCGTGCATGGTCCACCAGAATGCGCCGCATCAGTTGCGCCGAGATTCCAAAAAATTGGGCGCGGTTCTGCCATTTTGCATTTCTTTGATCGATCAGCTTCAGGTAGGCCTCGTTGACGAGCGCCGTCGGTTGTAGCGTGTGGCCCACGCGCTCTCGCCGCAGGTAATTGCTGGCCAGCCGCCGCAGCTCGCTGTAGACGAGCGGCATGAGCTTCTCGAGCGCCGCGCGGTCGCCCTTGCCCCAGTCAACCAAAAGCTGAGTTATGCCTTCCGGCGGCTTCATAAGTGAACCATCTCAAGTAGCCGCAAAGTTTACAACAAATGTTTCGAGGTCGTGAGGGGAACCGGACCAATCGTGCGCGTTAGTTAATGGAGACAAAAAGTGGAAATGACACATGGAGGTCCCGTCATGAAAAGATATCTCAACACAGCGATTGCGATGATTATCCTCGCCGCTGCTTTCACCGCCAGCGCGTATGCGCAAACAGCAGGCGCACAACCAGTGGTCGCTAACATTCCGTTTGACTTCAACGTCGGAGCGAAAACGCTCCCCGCCGGGAAGTACACGATCACAGTGGTCAACCCAGCGTCAGATCGAAAGGTCCTGCAAATACGAAGCAGCGACGGTCACTCGGCTGCGATCACCCAGACGACGGCCATCACCGGAACTGCTTCCGAAAGAACGAAACTCGTGTTTCACCGTTACGGTGATCACTACTTCTTCGCACAAGCGAAGATGGCCGGTGACACGATGGCCCTTGCGGCACTCAAGTCGAAGGCGGAACGCGCACAGAGCCAGGCTGTTGCCAGGGCAGGTAAGAGCATCGTCGTGATAGTTGCGGAGTAGAACAAAAAACGGATCGGCCCGCAGAAGTTGGGGAACTCCTTGCGGCTGAAACAAACCCGGAGTCGAAAGGCTTCGGGTTTTGTTTGGACAGGATTTACAGGATTTTTCCAGGATTGACAGTGATAAGTTCTGCTATTCTGTGAATCTTGAAAAATCCTGTAAATCCTGTCCAAATAGATCTTCGGACCGAAGCAATCGCCGGCATCACCACCTTCTTCACCATGGCTTACATCGTTGTGGTGAACCCAACCATTCTCTCCACTCCCGGAACCGGCATGGCTTTCAGCGGCGTCCTGACTGCAACGGTCCTGGTCTGTTTTTCGATGACGTTGCTGATGGGTCTTTACGCAAAGCTGCCCTTCGCCGTCGCGCCCGGCATGGGCATCAACGCATTCTTCACTTTCACCATCATCCTTCAAGAGAGAGTCTGGTGGCAGGTCGCACTCGGAATCATCTTCTGGGCAGGCGTGCTCTTTCTGTTGATCTCGGTGACGCCGGTTCGTGAAACGATCGCGAAAGCGATTCCGCCGGAGCTGAGGATCGGCACAGCCGCAGGCATTGGCATCTTCCTGACATTCATCGGACTCAAGAACGCCGGACTCATCACTTCCGATCCGGTGACGTTCGTCAGACTCGGAACTCTCGGCGTGGAAACGGTGCTCGCGATCGTGGGCGCGGTGTTGACGATCCTACTCATGACTCGCGGCAGTTCTCTGGCGTTTCTCGCCGGTATCTTCTTTGTCACAATTGCGGGCTGGGCATTGGGTCTGCTCAAAGCACCGCCGAGTTTCTTCAGTGCACCTGACTTTCATACCGTTTTGCTGAAGGCAGACATCTGGGGCGCGTTGAAGCTTTCACTGCTGCCGGCCATTGTCGCGATTCTCTTTACCGATCTCTTCGATTCGATCTCGACCTTCATCGGCGTTGCGCACGCAGCGAATCTGCTCGACGAAAACGGAAATCCACGCAACCTGAAACAGGGATTGATCGTCGATTCTCTCGCGACTCTCGGAGCCGGACTCGCCGGGACGTCTTCGGGAACGGCTTACATCGAAAGCATCGCCGGGATCGACAGTGGCGGGCGCACGGGTTGGACTTCCGTGTTTACGGCGCTGTGTTTTCTCCCGTGCCTGTTTATCGCACCGCTGGCGGGCATGGTTCCGGCTTACGCGACCGCACCCGTGCTGCTGCTTGTCGGCGCGTCGATGTTCAAGAGCGTGAGTGCGATTGATTTTCGGAAAATCGAGGAGGGTTTACCGGCGTTTTTGACTATAATCCTCATCCCCCTGACCTTCTCGATAACCCAGGGAATACTCTGGGGATTCATTTCGCACGTTGGCCTTTATCTTGTTGTCGGCCGTCGCAGAGATATTCATCCAGTAATGTATGTGCTCGCGTTGATCGCGATCGGGTTGCTGGCGTTGGAGCATTCGAATTTGTCAAAGGCTTTTTATGAGTAATAAAGAAAAGTATTCCTTTAGAAGATTTCGCTCGCAAAGGCGCAAAGGCGCAAAGCTAAATCAGGACTCAAATTTTGCTTTGCGTCTTTGTGTCTTTGCGAGCGAAATTGTCATTGTTGTGTTCATGGCGCAAGCTGTCCTGGCACAAACGCCTACGCCAAGTCCGAGTCCAACCGACAAACGCGGTATCGGAATTGAAAGTGGTGGTCCAACAACAACCACCGCCACCGATCAGCGCGCAAGAGAAGCCAAGCCGGAACTCGTTTTGCAAACCGGCTACAACAATCTCTTCGGCGCAACGCGAATGGTGTTTAGTCCTGACGGAAAGCTGCTCGCCACGGGGACGTTTCGCAGCAACACGATCAAGCTTTGGGAAACTGCGACCAATCGCAAGCTGCGCGATCTTGAAGGCGGTGGACAAACCGCGATGACTATCGCTCCCGCGATCGCGTTCAGTCGCGATAGCCACCTCGTCGCAGCTTCGGCAGGTGGCAATTCGGCAAGGGTCTGGGACGTGTTGAGCGGTCGCGAATTGTACTCTCTCGCGGGAGCGCAAGGTTCGATATTGGCTTCGGCTGGTGTTTACTTCATCGCCTTTGCCTCGAACAACCGGCTCGTGACTGCGAGCGACGCGATCAGAGTTTGGGATCTGTCGACAGGACGCGAACTGCAAACCATACAACTTACCGAGCTTTCTACCTCGGGGTTCAACGGCGCTGATGGCGGGATGACGCTTTCTCCTGACGGGACGAAACTCTTCATTGGCTTGGAAAGTGTTGAGCCGCAAGTCAAGGTCTGGGATCTCGCGACTGGCCGTGAAGAGCGGAATCTCAAGCTGCCTGAAGATCAGATCGATGTTCTTCAGCTCTCATTCAACACGGAAGAACATCTGCTCGCCGCGGGAACACACAACAAGCGACTCAAACTTTGGGATCTGTCGTCAAAAAAAGAACAGGAGCTTGGACCAACGGTCAAAGACTTCAGCCAGGTAAAATTCAGCCGCGACGGCCGGCTCCTCGCACTCAGCGAAAACTACACGGTGAAGATTTGGGACACTGCGACTTTGCGTGAGGTGCAGGTTTTGAAAGTTCCGAACAGCGGCGCTTTTGCTGCGCAAGCCGACGCTTTCATGAGCTTCACTGAAGATGGAAAACGAATCGCCACCGGCGGCTTCGATACAGATCTGATCATTTGGGAAACTGAGACCGGCAAACGACTCTCGACGCTGACTGGCCGTACAAACATGGCGTATAACGTCGCATTCAGCGCAGACGGTAACGAGCTTTCCTCGGGCGGCCGGACGCGTTGGGATCTGCGAACGGGGCGAGGTGTGCGAACCATTCCGGACACAGCGGAGAAAACTCTCGGCGTCGCCAGTCCGGATGGGCGGGTGGTCGCGATCATGAAGCCAAACAACAGCGAGGTTTCGTTACTCGAAAGTCCCGGTGGGAAACAATTGTACATACTTGCGGCGGGCGCTGATCTGGGAAGCGTGCAGCGAATGCGTTTCAGCGCTGACAGCACGATGCTCGCCGTCATCTATGGACCAAAATACGATCTCCATCCCAAGTCCGGGGTATCTTTTAACCGCGGCAGTCAGATCAAGATCTGGGACGTTAAGAGCGGTCGTGAACTCCGATCGTTTGTTAGCGGCGACATTCCGATGCAGGCAGACTTCACGGCCGACGGCCGCGTTCTCGGGACTGTCGGAACGATGGGCCAGATCTCGCTTTGGGACGCACAGTCCGGCACGAAGTTGCGTGACCTGACTTCGGCCCCGATTGTCGGCGCCATTCCGTCGATCAAACCAGGCCAGATGCCGACAATGCCGAATATGGCTGATATCGCGTCCATGATGACGAACGTCCTGGGAACAATGTCGGCGGGAACCATGGGCCAGACAGTTACCTCGCTCGCGTTCACCAGTGACGGCCGCATACTCGCGACGGGAGGTGTCGAGTCAAAAGCAAATATCGACATCGCCGCGATGATGAGTGGGGCGATGAGTGGGCAGCGACCCAAAAAAGGTTCAAAGGCTCCTGACCCGGCCGACATAATGAAAGATTTCAAGGTTGAGGCAGTGGGCCAGATCCGGCTTTGGGATGTTGCAACTGGTCGTGAGATCGGTGCGATTCGCGGACACGGTCGCGGCGTGAGTAAAGTGGCTTTCAGTCGTGACGGCAAGCTACTCGCTTCGGGCGCGACTGACAACACGATCAAGATCTGGGACGTTGAGACGCGTGCTGAAGTGCGAACGTTGACGGGTCACACTTCGAATATCGAATCCATGGATTTCAGTCCTGACGGACGATTGCTTGCCTCTGCGGGTGAGGACGGCAGCACGTTTCTTTGGGACACAAAAACCGGCGAACATCTGTTGACGTTGATCTCGCTCGACGACGGCGGCGAGTGGATGGTCGTAACACCGCAGGGTTTGTTTGACGGGACGCCTGTTTCCTGGAACCAGATCCTCTGGCGCTATAACCAGGAAACTTTCAACGTCGCTCCGATCGAATGGTTCTTCAATGAGTTTTATTATCCGGGGCTGCTGGCGGACGTCTTTAACGGCAAGCGTCCGCGCGTGGCCCAGGACGTCTCGAAAAAAGATCGCCGCCAACCCGTGGTGAGGTTGTCGCTGGTGGGCCAGGCTCCGGAGTCGTCCGTTGCGACGCGCACCGTCAAAGTGAAGATTGACGTTTCGGATGCGCCTGCCGACAAAGACAATCCGCAGGGCTCGGGCGCCCAGGACGTGCGACTGTTTCGCAACGGATCGCTCGTGAAGGTTTGGCATGGCGATGTGTTGAAGGGACAAGCGTCGGTCGCGCTCGAGCAGGAGATCACGGAGACTGCTGGTCCAAATCGGCTTGTCGCGTATGCGTTCAATCGCGATAACGTCAAAAGCAAAGACGCGCCACTGGTGTTTACGGGCGCCGACACTCTCAAGCGCAAAGGTACGGCTTACATCATCGCCGTTGGCGTCAATGAATATGCGAACAACCAGTACAATCTGAAGTACGCGGGTGCCGATGCGAAGAGCTTTGGCGAGGAAATGCGTCGCAGGCAAACGCAGCTCGCCGGGTTTGAGCGCGTCGAAGTAATTCAACTGCTCGATCAGGACGCGACGAAGGCAAACATTCTCGAAGCTGTCAAACGACTATCAGGCGAGCCGGGACCGCCAACGCTGAAAGCGGGACCACTCGATGCATTGAAGCGCGCTGAGCCGGAAGATACGGTCGTGATCTATTTCGCGGGTCACGGCACAGCGCAGGCGCAACGCTTCTACCTGATCCCGCACGATCTCGGATACACCGGTGAACGCACCAAACTGACTGAGCAGGGGTTGAAAACCATTCTCGCGCATAGTATTTCAGACGTCGAATTGGAAGCCGCGGTTGAAGGCGTCGACGCGGGACACCTGTTGCTCATCATCGACGCGTGCAATTCGGGCCAGGCATTGGAAGCCGAGGAGAAACGGCGTGGTCCAATGAATTCAAAAGGACTGGCGCAACTCGCGTATGAGAAAGGGATGTATATCCTGACGGCCGCGCAGAGTTTTCAGGCAGCATTGGAGGCGTCGCAGCTCGGGCATGGCTACTTGACCTACGCGCTCGTCGAAGAAGGTTTGAAAACTCCGGTTGCCGATACCGCGCCCAGGGATGGTGTCGTCATCGCGCGGGAGTGGCTGAACTTCGCGACTGAGCGTGTGCCGCAGATGCAGGAAGAGAAGATGAGCCAGGGGCGTGGCGTGGGTCTGAAGATAGACTTTGTCGAAGGCGAAAAACAGAGCGTTCAGCGCCCGCGAGTCTTTTATCGGAGAGAGCTGGAATCCAATCCACTCGTGATTGTAAAACCTTAGACAGGATGAACCTTGGTAATCATGTGAAATGGCTGATCATCCCATCGGAAAATCATTTCCCCGCAAAGAGGGTCGAAAGAAGGTTACAGGCCAGGCGCTGTACGTCGACGACGTGTCGTTTCCGGAAATGCTTCACGGGGTCACGGTGCGTAGTCCTTCGCCACGCGGCCGGATCAAAAACATCTCCTTTAAAGGCAACATTCCGTGGGACGAGTTCACGATCGTCACCGCCAAAGACATTCCCGGCGCGAACTACGTTGCGCTGATTTTGAACGACCAGCCGTATCTTGCTGCTGACTTTGTGAATCATCCGGAAGAGCCGATCGTGCTGCTTGCGCACAGAGATAAATATCTCGTCGAGGAAGCGCGCCGGAATGTGTCGATAGAGATAGAAGAACAACCGGCAATCTTCACGCTCGAGGATTCACTCGCCAGAAAAGCGATCGTCTGGGGCGAAGACAACGTTTTCAAGAAGTTTCTGGTCGATAAGGGCAATGTCGACGAAGCGTGGGCACACGCGGATTACATCGTCGAAGGTGAATATGAAACCGGCGCGCAGGAACAACTCTACATCGAGAACAACGGTGCAATTGCGATCGCGAATGCGGCGGAAGGAGTTACTGTTTGGGGTTCGATGCAGTGCCCTTACTACGTTCACAAAGCACTCGTGAAGTTGTTTGGTCTGCCGGAAGACAAGATCCGCATCATTCAAACGGAAACAGGCGGAGGGTTTGGCGGTAAAGAAGAATATCCGTCGCTGATCGCCGGGCATGCAGCGCTGTTGGCGTGGAAATCCGGCAAGCCGGTGAAGATCATCTACGACCGCGCGGAAGACATGGTTGCGACCACCAAACGCCATCCCTCGAGAACACGTCACAAAACGGCGATCGACAAAAACGGGAAACTCCTCGCAATGGAGATCGAGTTTGTGATCGACGGCGGCGCGTATTGCACGCTTTCACCGGTCGTGCTTTCACGCGGAACGATCCACGCTGCTGGTCCATATGTCTGTCCGAACGTGCGGATTCATAGTCGCGCTGTTGCGACCAACCTCCCGCCGCAAGGCGCGTTCAGAGGCTTTGGCGCGCCGCAAAGCATCTTTGCGCTCGAGCGACACATGGATAAAGTTGCGCACACACTCGGCTTGACGCCGGAAGAATTTCGCCGTCGCAACTTCATTCATGAAGGTGAGACGACGGCGACGAGCCAGGTCATTCGCGAGAGCGTAAATATGGACCACCTGCTCACGCGAGCTTTGCAACTCAGCGACTACCACGCGAAGCGCGAACGATTCGCGCGCGACAACGCGGCGAGCAACGGACGCTTTTCGAAAAAGCGAGGGATGGGGTTCGCGACGTTCATGCATGGAGCGGGCTTCACTGGCTCGGGTGAAGTCTTTCTGCAATCGATCGTATCCGCGGAAGCGAGCGATCAGGGCAAGGTAAAGATTCTCGCCGCGAGCACCGAGATCGGTCAGGGTACCAACACGATCTTTTCGCAGATTGCAGCCGAAGCTCTCGGCCTCGACTTCGATTCGATCGAAATCGTTCAGCCGGATACCGGGCGCGTGCCGAATAGTGGTCCAACCGTCGCTTCGCGCACGTCAATGGTCGTCGGTAAGTTGGTCGAGTCGGCTGTCACGGGTTTGAAGCAAACACTGCTCGGCAGCGGTCTACTACCTGAAAACTACAGCCAATCAGAATTCAAGAACGCTTGTGCTGAATACGTCGCACGGTTTGGTTCGTTGAAAACCTCGGCGACTTATCAACCTCCGCCAAACGTTCACTGGGACGACGAAAAATACCAGGGCGATGCGTACGGTGCGTACGCGTGGGCGGTTTACGTCGCCGAAGTATCTTTCGACGAGTTGACGTACGAAGCACACGTCGAGGATTTTGTCGCGTTGCAGGAAGTCGGACGCGTGCTGAATCCGGTGCTCGCCGCGGGGCAGATCGAGGGCGGCGTCGCCCAGGCAATTGGATTTACGTTGTTTGAAAACGTGGTTTGGAAAGACGGGCGAATGGCAAACAATCAGATGACCAACTACATCATCCCAACGCCCGCCGACATTCCGCCAATCCGCGTGTTCTTCGAAGAGAACCCGTACGCGTATGGTCCAGGCGGGGCGAAAGGAATCGGCGAACTACCGATGGACGGAGCCGCCCCAGCCATCCTGAACGCAATCGAAAACGCTACCGGCATCAGCTTCAACCACATCCCGCTAATGCCTGAGATGTTAATGGAGACGTTCACGGCCACAAAAAGGCACAAAACGAACAAGTGATTTAGCTGCATTTTGTGTCTTTTGTGAACTCATGCTTATGTCCAAAACGCAGGTAGTCGAATTTACAGTCAACGGTGAGGCGCGGAGGGTGGACGTGTTTCCCATGGCGCGGCTGCTCGATGTGTTGAGGGAGGAGTTGCTGCTTACCGGGACGAAGGAGGGGTGTGGCGAGGGGGAGTGTGGGGCGTGTACGGTGATCGTCGATGGACAGATCGTCAATAGTTGTCTCGTGCCGGTGGCCCAGGTCAATGGAGCGAAGATAACCACGATCGAGGGGGTTGCGGGCGCCGGCGACTTGCACGCCGTCCAACAGGCATTCATCGAACACGGCGGCGCTCAGTGTGGTATTTGCACTCCCGGCATGGTGCTCGCCGCCGTCGATCTGCTCAAACGAAATCCCTCGCCCACGGAAAACGATGTTCGGAATGGTCTCGCGGGAAATCTTTGTCGCTGCACCGGCTACATGAAGATCTTTGAATCCGTCGTGCGTGCGTGTCAGAAATAATGAGAGCCTTCATCCCAGATTATCAACTGACCACCCCCGCGTCGTTGACGGACGTGCTCACGCTGCTCAACCAACAACCGGGCGTTTGGAAGCCTTTCGCGGGTGGCACAGACCTGATGGTCCTGCTCGAAGCCGGGAAGCTCCCGCATCGCAATTACGTCAACCTCTGGGGTTTGAACGAGCTGCGCGGAATCGAGACCACCGAAACACACGTCACTCTCGGCGCGCTCACCACCTACACCGAAGTCCAGGCCGATCCGACTCTGCGGCGCGAGTTTCCAATGCTCTGCCAGGCTGCGAGTGAAACAGGCGGACTCGCGATTCAAAATCGCGGCACACTCGGCGGCAACATCGTCAACGCCTCACCCGCAGCCGACTCGCCACCGGCATTGCTCGCCTACGACGCTGAGATCGAACTCGTCTCAACGCGTGGGTCGCGCTGGCTCCCGTATCACGGTTTTCACACCGGCTACAAGCAGATGCACATCGCCGGCGACGAACTGCTCGCGCGAATTCGCTTGCCGCGAAATACAGCGAGCGTCACGCATTACTATCGCAAAGTCGGCACGCGCAAAGCGCAGGCGATCTCGAAAGTCTGTTTTGCGGCGACGGCCAGAACCGATCGGGAATTGATCGCAGATGTGAGGATCGTCGTGGGAAGCGTTGCGCCCGTAGTTGTGCGTTGCGTCGAAACTGAGGATACTCTAAGAGGACGAAAGCCCGACGACGAAACCGTCAGGACAGCCTGCGCAAGTCTTTTGCGTGAAATCACTCCCATCGATGATATTCGATCCACTGCGAAATATCGTTTGCAGGTAGCGCAGAACTTGCTGGTCGACTTTCTGACAACGCTAAGATCGTAAGAAATCAATCGCAAACACGTGACTCGTATCCCATACACGCTGGGTTTGGCTTTGATCGCCATCGGTCTGCTGGCCGTCTCAACAACCGGACAACAGCAGGAAACTTTCGAAGGCTTTGTCAACGGCATCCGACCGAACGCGATCAAAGGCAAGGTGATTTACCAGCGCAGCTACGCAAAGTTCGATCTCGAACCCGGCTTGCAGTTGCACGAAGGCGACGTCATCAGAACCGGCCCCGAATCTTACGCCGAACTCTTACTTCAACCCGGAAACTATCTGCGCGTCGCAGCAGATTCAGAGCTTCAGATCTTCAGCGACCCTTACGACAAGATGCGGTGGAAACTGAACGAAGGCTCGATCAGTCTCGAGATTCTCGCGAGAGAGGGCGAAAACTCGTCGTTTTTTGCTGAATCGGTCGACCAGGTATACGAATTAATCAGAGTCATCACTCCGAGCGCCGAGGTATTCATAACCCGCCCGGGGATATTTCGCATAAATGCATTGAGCCCGGAACGCACGGAGTTGATCGTCCGGGATGGCGAGGCTGTAATAAACGGCCGGCGCGTGAAGGAAAAACGAAGCGCGATAGCTTCGGCACAAGACGTCACCATCAACGAGGGAAATCAAAAACCGGAAGACAGTTTCGATTCGTGGGGCCGCGCGAGAGCGGATGAACTGGTCCAGGCAAACCGCCTGTTGAAGAAAGAATCACCCTGGGCCAACAAGAAAGAAGACGAAGAACCGTCAGTCGATTTTCCAATCGATCAATCACAGAGCAGCAAGAACCGGTATGTGGTTTCGGCAAGACCGGGCACCGTCAACTTCGTAGAGGCTGGTGTTGAGTTTAATCACGCGTCAAAAGATTGGGAGCCGTTGACCGAAAAGTCGAAGCTCGATCCCGGAGATATAGTGCGCACGAGCGCTCACAGTTATGCAGAGCTAACGATGTTGCCCGATGCCAATCTCCGGATCGACGGCGAGTCGGAAGTCCTGTTGGAGCAATTGTCGCCTGAAGCGATCTCACTGAAGCTGTTGCGCGGCTCGGCCATTCTCGACGTCGCGAGATTCGACAGTAAGGAAGTTCCAAACATCGTCGTTGCCGGAGCAACAACGTCGGTCACCATTGCCGACAAGGGAAACTACCGCGTCGACATCAGACCAAACGGCGACGAGATCACGATTCGTGAAGGCAAAGTGAGCCTTCAAGGGCGCTATATCGGCTCATGTCGAAAGATCGCCGGCGGCACGGTTTCGGAGTGTCAAAAGAAAAAGAGTGACAATTTCGACTTCTGGAGTGAACATCAAGGCGAGGGTGAGTTTTTCAACGGCCGCGACGTGGTCGTCATGGTCTCTCATCTGGCGGGAGTACGCCGTGGTCGATTCCGAAATCGAGGGTTCTGGTTTCAACACCCGGGAAAGATTAGTTACACATTCGTCCCGTACTCGTCTCCGTACTTTCGTTCGCCGTACGGCGGCCACTATTCAACTGTACTTACGCCGCGTAGCTCGCCAATCATTCGCATTGATAAAGATGGCGGACCGTTCGGGCGGTTCCCAAGTGTAGAAACCAAACAGGTGCCGCGCCCGTAACGCACGGTTTGTTCTAAACGCCGAAGGGACCGTTTGATCTTAAACGCCGAAGGCGTTAACTAATTCCAGCCCAGGGTTGGAGCGAAGCGACAACCCTGGGTAAACGCAAGACACCTCCGTTAACCCTGAAAGCATCCGACGCGCGCAGGTCACGTCATCGGTCTGAGGAACTTAGGCGCGGAGGCCGCGATAGTTGTAAAAAGAAGGGCGCGTTGCGGCAAGCTAAGACCGGCGACCCAATGGTGTTTGAGAAACCCGTCTGAAAGCATGGTTTCGGGATTGGCGATCATCACATTGGTGAA
>DATNCH010000266.1:0-15585 GCA_035571655.1 Pyrinomonadaceae bacterium | reverse complement strand
ACGTGCTTGGACCATGTGTACCCGCTACCGCGCTACGTGCTTGGGCGAGGTCAGTACCGTAACGCGGTAGCGTCGGGTCGCCGAGTCAAATGCTTCTTAAGTGTGTACATGCCTGCATCAACCCGACGCTACCGCGTTACGGTAGTGACCTCGCCCAAGCATGACCGCAGGTGGTACCGATCCGGCCCAAGCATGACCGCAGGTGCTACTGACCTCGCCCAAGCATGACCGCATCCGGCCCAAGCATGACCGCAGCTTGCACTGACTCGGCTCCAAGTGCGATCTCGACTTTCCAAAGAACAGGCAGACTCCCGTCATACGACCCAGAGGGCCGTTCCGAATAAATAACCGCACGCTTTTTAGTGTGAGCTAACCCGGATCCTTGAGGTGCAGCGTTGGCTCGTTGTGCCTGGAGTCCGTGCTAGTTGTCCATTACGTACAACACAATCTCGGAGGGTCGAGGCCCCTCGCGATTGACTATTTGCAAGAGTTTCTCCGGCTCGACAAAACTCTCGTCGGCCAGCAGTGAAAAGAGCGCCACACCTTTCGCGTTGACAATGTCGCCGACTCGTTCGGCGTGTTTTCGCACGGCGCCTCTAATGCGATTCTCTCTTAGCAATCCGATTCTGCCTTGCGATCCGATGAGGCAGCTTTCGCCCCATCGCACGACCTCATCTTCCGTCATGCCGCGTTCACCGCGGATACCGATCGCAAGCTGCTTCTTCATCCAGTTACCTTCGAACTGGAGCTCGTAAGCACCTTCGTGATACTTGAATATAAAGCTCTTGTAGGAGACGGGAACGCCCTGGTCCATCACGCGATCGATGAACTCGAGCACTGGTTGGAAAGTCGCGTAGAGATCGTAGTGATTGTAGGGATTGAAAGACGGTGGGACCATGTCCGTGCCCAACGCCGCCAATTGACCGGCCATACCACACAAAGCGACGTAAACAAGAAACGGATGCGCACAGCCGGTCTGAAGCACTGCTTCATACTGAGGCAGCGCCCCGACAAGACTCAGCATGCGAGTCCTGATCCCCGCTTCATTGCCAAAACGATCGCTTGCAGCGGGAGTGCGCGCTTCGTCGGCCAGGTACATCGCTCGCTTGCGCACGCGAAGGGCCACCTGCGAACACATGTCGCCCAAACGCTGGCCCGCAATTGAAGACGCGTCGCCGTCGATTGTTTTTGTTGAAACGCCGAGAAGCGGCGGAATAAACGTTTCGTCGAGCGTAAATGAAGAATCTCTTTGAATAACACGCGCGACTGGAAAACCAACGTAATCGTTGGGAAGCTTGTCGCCAACGTGCAACGTAAGCCGCGGTTTCAGGCGATGAATCGCAAGTGATTTCCCTGCCGAGACTTCGTCGGCGACCGGATCGCCTTTGAACGACTCATATCGCAGCGAATCACCGTTTGTTTTTCCGCTTTGATGCACCGCAACTGCTACGTGTACGAGCACTCCGCGATAGCTCATCTGATCGGCGTATTTCGTGAGATCTACTTCCAGCACGTCGTCGCGCCCGTTAGCAAAGCCGTGTACGACGACGAGACCGTCGGGCATCAACGCCTCGAGTTCCAGGACTCGGAATTTCCCTGCCGGCAGACTGATGGCGTGATGTTTGAAACGGCGAAGTCCCCAACAAAAAGGCGCGATTAACGACGTTCCGTATTGGACCAGCGCTTCATGTCGCGAAGACAGTTGTTGGAAGTGCTGCGGGGTTAATAACAACCCCTCGTGCCATTGAATCGCATCGGGTATTTCATAAGCGTTCATGACTTTATCCTGTTATGGCGTTGCCGGTGCACACGGTTTCGGTGCTTCTCTCAGTGATTGCACACAGAGGTTCTTGTCGCCGAGCGTGATCAGAATTCCTTTTCGCGGATCGAAAGTCGCTCGATGTGTTCCGGCAGTGAAATATTTCGCAAAAACTACTCCGCCGACGATATCCAGGTTCACCGGTACTCGGTCGACTTGGACCTGTTGGCCCGGCACCCATTCCCATCGTCCCGCGTCAAGTTCTGTTTCTTTCGGATAATCAAGCTCGACCTGATGGCGCTTTTCAAACCAGTCGCTGGCCGACATCTTCCTTAGTTCAGCGAGTAGTTTCTTATCTTTGACAAGCACCAGATCAACTGCGACCGGATTATTGCTGTTCGCCGCAGGAGAGACATGGACCTTCACCTCAAGCTTGCTCTCGCCTGATGCACCGGGAACTTTAGAGCGAACTGCTTTTGGCACCTTCGGACACGCCGTAAGACACAGCACTCCGATGAGCCCAGCAATGGAAAAAAGAAGCGATCGCCCAAATGAATCCGCGTTTCGCATAATTCGATTGAAGACTAAAACTTGGCGCGAAAATATGGTTAAGGAAGCCGCAGTGGCAGGTACGGCTCTGCGCCTTGGTAATCAAAGCGAGCAGTTGTAACGAAGAAGCTGAGGCAACGAAATTTAAATCATGTCGGGTCCGTCTGCTTCCGCTACAACTAGCAGAGGTGGCGGAGTCTACTCCTGAGTGTTCACTCTGTCAACAACATTTTTGCAACTGATCATAGAGCGAATTGCAATGATTGAATTGTGTGTTACCGTACGCACATTCATCTGATGACTACCACACGAGTTGAAGCATTCAGCGATGGCGTAATCGCGATCATCATCACGATCATGGTGCTCGAGTTGCGACCACCTCACGATGCATCGCTAGCAGGATTGCGACCGCTGCTGCCGGTGCTCGGCAGTTATGTGTTGAGCTTCATCTTTCTCGGAATTTACTGGAGCAATCATCATCACCTGCTCCACGCGGCGCAACATGTGAACGGCACGGTGCTATGGGCCAACCTGCATCTGCTGTTCTGGCTTTCGTTGATTCCATTTGCGACCGCGTGGATGGGTGAGAACCACTTTACGACGTGGCCCGTAGCACTTTACGGCTCCGTGCTGCTACTCGCGGGCATTGCCTACAACATCCTCGTTCGTGCGCTGCTTGCTTCACACGGCAACACATTGCTGGCCTCAGCGGTCGGGTCAGACTTCAAAGGCAAAATCTCGATCGTGGGCTATATGATCGCGATCCCACTCGCCTTTGCGCGCCCGTCGATCGCGTGCCTTCTTTACATCCTTATCGCCATCACGTGGCTGATTCCCGATCGACGCATCGAGCGGAAGATGACCAGTGAAGACACAGATGAACGCGGATGAGTACGGATTAAATCCGTAGTAAATCCGCGTCATCTGTGGTTAACACGCGCTACTGCAGTGACACGTCGTCAACTCTGAATATCGTCGGCAACGTGATGTCGTTGGTGCCGCGGAATTGAATCCGCACTGTCTGTCCGGCGAACGAACTGAGATTGAACGGTCCTCTTAGGACGTACACTCCCGCCGTGCCGCTGTTCTGATTACTAAACGTCGCAAGCGTTGCAAGCAACGTCCCGCCCGTACTTCGTACTTCAATGAAGAGACGATCGAAAACTGGATCTCCAGCCGCCTCGTTGGTCGTGATGTTTAGCCAGAACGACAGATTCGTACAACCGTTAGTCGGAACAGTTACCGTTTGGAACAGAGTACCACTGGTACTATTCACGCCGTTGAGAATCATGTAGGCAGTTCCGCTGTGTGGGAATGATCCCGTACTGCGCGTCACCTGGCCACTGATGGTCCATGGCGTCGTACCGGTTTCGAATCCCGGGTTAACAATCGCATTTGTACACCCTCCTCCAGTGCCGGCTTGTGACACGCTGTGCGTCAATCCCGCAATCGTCAATGAACCGCTTCTCGAAGTTGACAAAGTGTTTGCGGCAACAGAGTAGCTCACTGTGCCACTGCCGGAACCACTTGCACCCGCAGTGACAGTTATGAACGAGTTGTTGCTCACAGCGGTCCAATTGCAACCCGCTGATGTAGTCACCGTCACGTTTTGTGTTCCACCCGCCGCCGCAAAGCTCGCGCTGGTTGGATTGATCGAGAAGGAACAAGTGCCTCCGCAATCCGCGGGTACGTCAGTCGCGGCAACGTGAGTTGTGCCATCGTTACCCACTGCTGACACGCCCATGCCGTGAGGTGCAAACACTGTCCAGATTGCGCAGCGATTTGCTCCAGCGTTCAGGTTCTGATCGGCCTGGATGATGCCGTCGCGTGCGTTCAGGAATGATGGACGAGTCGGTGTGAACTTCATTCCGTTCAACACGATACGGTCGGATATCGTGGCGCCAAGCTGCGTTCGCAGATCCCAAAGAGTCGCGGCCCAGACTTCGCCGTCGTTGTGAACTTCGAAACCTCCAGCGCCGACGTCTGCGTACGAGTCGTGCACGGCTGCAGCCGGCACGGTGTAAACCGCGCGACGAATTCCGTTCGCGTTGTTCGTAACATACTCACCTACTGCACCATCGTTGTTGATCGTGATGGCCCAGTAGTCAGACCAACCTTCACCCATCGCGCCTGACTGCGTACCGCTCAACGCCGTTGAGCCATTGCCAATCAGCCGGTTTGAGATGCCGTGTCCGTATTCATGGAACACAACATCGCCGTCAACCGAACTATCGCGATCAGGAGTGGGCGCCGTGAACAGAAACTGCTGCATGCGTGGTCGCTGGCCGTCCGGCGGTGTAGAGAAGTTTGCGTTGTTGGTACCCGATCCATCCTGCGCTTCTGCGCGAACGGAGTCGTTACCGGTACCGCCACGGCCGAAGTTATCGGTCTGGAAGTTGCGCGCTGTCTCTGTAAAACCAAGGTTGTAAGAGAAGTCGTGCATGATGTTGTTGTAGTAGAAAAGGTTCGTCACAACTGCCGCCTGCTGTGTTCGCGGATCGACGGTCGTCGAGAACGGAAAAGTGAAATCCTGCGTGGCCGATGAAGCATGACCGTTCGAGAGCCCGGTTCCGTTGTTAGCGTCGGGCACGTTGTCAGCGTTGGTGTCGAGATAGGCCTCGACGTTGTTGCCGGTGGTTACGGTCGAAGTCCCCATCCAGCCGGCGGCCGTGTTGATGGTGGTGTCGCCGACGAATGACACGAGTTGGCGTGCGCCCTTGTCAGGCGCTTCGATGTAAACCGTGCCTTGCGCTTCAGACACATAAAGGTTGTGACGAAGCAGAAGCTCTCCGGTGTAAGCGTCGAGTAGCATTTCATACCACTCATTGGGGCCGACTTCCGCAAAGATGTGCCAAGCCAGGCGGTTCACGCCGGCGACTCTGACAACATTCTGTTCTGAGAGTACTTCCTCCAAATTCAAATCGATCGGATTCGCAAAGCGAGACATTTCCGTCGCCGACGCCCGGGAATAATTCTCCACAAAAGATGGAGAGACAGTTCTGCCCGCGTGTTCAAACGCTTTCGCGATCGCGTGTTCCTCGCTCATCGCTCCTCTGCGTCTGAGTGGTGGTCCATCGACGAGAAATCCTTCACGGACATTGAGTACTTCGCCATTGCGATTGACGACGACTTGCACCTGTCCTTCAAATACTTTCAGACCACCCACGGTCTGCGTGTAGTTGAGGAACGTAGTTCCCTGGTCGTTATCTTCGTTTTCGAGTTTTAGGTCTGCGACACCGGCGGCTGAAAGCACGAAGATGGCGCTATGTCGCTCGAGAAACCTGCGGGCGACGTTATCGGCAGTATCGGATTGTGGTTCTGAAAGAGTGCCACCATCGATGAAGAAATTCTTCATTGCGCCTGTTTCGTTAACTACAGCGCGAAGATTTTTAGCGTGCTCAGCTCGCAGAGACGAACGGAATTGCTCGACCGCGGAAGCTCGAGAGCGAGTTTGAACGTTCTGCATCGCGACTTGCTTGCCGGGAGCTGAGCTAAGGTCCATGTCATTAAACTCGCCACGGTTAGCCAGGCGAATGTCGAAGTTTGGCAGGGCGCGATTGGCAGATCCTTGTGGGGATGCTGCTGACGTTCGCTGTGGTGCAGCGTCTGACTTCCATACCGGTAAGACTATGGCAGCCGCAGCGGCCACAGCGAGAACTGTGAAGATCAAAATCCTACGAATCATTTGCGCCTCCTTTGGCTTTGGTTGAGGGTAAGGCAGCACTCGCCCGTTTCTTGTACAAAGGTGAAACTTCGCCCACCTCATGGCTTTGATCAGGTGAGACATGCCCTAGCTTGTCTTTTTAACTACTACTGTGAACTTTCGATCGAAACCATATCGAGAACAGTCGAGACTGAGCCGGTGGGATCAGACACAGGCCTTTCTGTTCACCTGTTAACGAGGTTATGAGAGTTGCACGGGCTGGGTGAAACTACACCGGGAGGTTTGTCAGGTTGTCCTGGAGCGCGGGACGCAGAGTAGCAGATTGCTGTCAGAGTGTAAACGTGAGAAGCACCGCGGTAGTGCCCTATTTGAAAAACAATGCTCTGCGGCCCTCTGCGTCCTCTGCGTGAATTACTCTTTTAACGCAGAGGACGCAGAGATACGCAGAGGGCCGCAGAGAAAAAGCAAATCAGTGGACTACCAGTCCCGCTCAGCGTTTTACAGTCAACTCCTGATCTGCTAAGGTACGCGCGTTCTCCTCGACACAACGCGTCTTCAGTAGTAGAAGTAGGCAGTTCTCACCGCAGCTCAACACAAGTGGTTACCATTCTCGACTGGTAAATTCAGCTTGTGGATCCTCTGGCGAGTTCCGGCCAAAACCTCAACCCACTTAACTTGGAGGTACAGATGACTCGTAAGTTTTTTCTATTCGCACTTTTGGCTGTTGCACTGGCAACTGCCCTCTTGTTTCCGTTTGCTAACTCTAATGCCTCTCGGGCCGTCCCGGATAAAGGTATTGGTTCCCCACAGTCCGCCCGCACTGCACCCCTGCCGGACTATGACGTTCGGCTTGCTGGGAAGGGTGAATTTACGGATTTCGATCTAAGTTCCGCGTCAGCTAGATCTGCCGGCCTTAATGTTGCCGTCCAGGCTCGTGCTGCCGCCGTTGCTCGTTTTCAATCGAGACTGAACTCCGACGTCGCTCAAAAGCTGCGCGCCAAAGCCAATGAGACCGGAGCAATCAAAAACCTGTTCGTTGAAGGCGCAACGCTTTCTGAGCCGCAGTCAGATACGGCGGATAACATCGCACGCGGATTCCTCGCTCGAAACACCTCGCTACTCGGGTTGCGCAGCGCTGACGCGAGCAACCTCAAACTAATCAATCAGGACAACGACCGCGGAACCACCTTTTTGCAGTACGCGCAGACTGTCGGTGGCTTGAAAGTCTTCGAAGGAGGAGTTCAAGTTGCCGTAAACAGGAATGGAGAGGTTTTGTCAGTACGCGAAGGTTTTCTGGTCGACGGTCAGACCGCAGACTTAAGTCCTGCCGTGGGTGAAAACGACGCCATCGTCAAAGCCTTCGCCAACGTTGGGAGAAGTATTGATTCTTCGCTCGTCGAAACTCGAGCCCGCGGCGAGAAGAGCGAGAGCGCATCGTTTGCAAATCCGCTGGGAACACAACTCGAAGACGTGCTCTCAGAGCTGAACGTTTTACGTGTCGGCAACTCGGCTAAATTGGCGTGGCACATCTACGCTGAAATTGGTCCTGACGAGTGGTATGAATCATTGGTCGATGCGCATAGCGGAGAGCTTCTGCTAAGACATAACCTCTACGTGTTCGACGCGCAAGGCACTGTTTACACTGAAGCGCCTGACAAAGGCGCGCGCCAACTCGTGTCGTTCGTCGGCGACACGGTGATCAATACCAGCTTCGGATGGATGGGAACTGCGACGGTTACCACTGGTAACAACGTCGAGGCCTATCTCGATACCAACGCCGATAATGCACCGGACAATAACAACGGCTCGGGTCTGTCAGTGGGCCATGCTTCATCGGCCACGCAGGACTTCACCTTTCCGTTCTCGACGGCTGTCGATCCGCGAACACAGCAGGCGGCAGTTGTGACCAATCTTTTCTATTACAACAACGTCATGCACGACTTCTCTTACACCCTTGGGTTCACGGAGACGTCGGGTAATTTCCAGACTAATAACTACGGTCGCGGTGGTATCGGCAACGACTCTGTGCGCGCTGAAGCGCAGGATGGATCGGGCACCAACAACGCAAACTTCGCGACGCCGCCCGACGGCCAGCGACCGCGCATGCAGCAGTATCTTTTCACTTCACCTAATCCGGATCGTGACAGTTCAGTTGATGGTGACGTCGTGTTCCACGAGTTTGGTCACGGAATTTCCAATCGTTTGATTGGCAATGGCAGCACGGCGCTTCAGGGTATACAGTCAGGCGCTATGGGCGAAGGCTGGTCAGACTACTGGGCAATCACGATCAACAACGATGGCGCAGTGGGTGAGTATGTTACGAACAATCCCATTGGTATTCGTCGTGCAGTTTACAGCGTGCCGGCAGCGACCGTGCACGATTCGTACGCTGACGTCTGCTTCCGTGGTTGTGAAGTTCACAAGGACGGTGAAGTTTGGGCTGCGGCGCTTTGGGATCTGAGAACGCAGCTTGGCGCCGCCACAAGCGATCTGCTGGTGCTGAACGGAATGAAGTTCACACCAATCCGTCCGTCATTTCTCGATGCACGCGACGGCATCATTCAGGCAGATCAAAACATGAATGGCGGAGCGAACTTCTGCGCCATCTGGGTCGTTTTCGCGCGACACGGCATGGGCGTTTCGGCGTCGGGTAACGATGGCCATCAGCACAATGCGGCGACCGATGTGCCGCCAGGCTGTTAACGTTTTCTTCGAGCCACAGATAACGCAGATGAAGGCGGATTTAATCCGTTTTTTCCGGTGGGATCTGTGGCTCACTTGTGTCGAGCAACGAGCAATTCGGTCTTATGGATCACGAGTTCAATTATTCGCATTTATTTTTTGTAAAAATGGGATCGGTGATCCCATAACTGAACCCTGATCCGTGCTCCGATCCGTCTTGATCCGCGTTATTCTTCGATTTCTCCATCACTCTTACCGTGGCACGCACTTTGACAACATTCGACGGCGCAGACGTCTATCTAAAGTCGCCCAAAGGGAAAAACAGATGCAACAATTGTTTCAGGATTTGCGCTTCGCCGTGCGCGGACTAATCAAGAGACCGGGCTTCACGTTGATCGCAGTGATGACCCTGGCGCTCGGTATCGGTGCGAACAGCGCCATCTTCAGTGTTGTCAATGGCGTCCTTCTGCGTTCACTACCGCTGCCCGACTCGAAGTCGCTCTACGCCATCCACAGAGGCGCCGCCATTTTCAACCGCTACGACGCGCCACTCTCCTACCCACAGTACGCGGACGTGGTCCAGCAAACGCGGAGCTTTCAAAGCATCGGTGCGTGGGTCGACAGTGACGCGAACTTGTCTGACAGCGGCACGCCCGAGCGCGTGATGTTGCGTATCGTAATGCCGTCACTGCTGCCGACGCTCGGAGTGGAGACAGTGCGCGGCCGCAATTTTCTGCCCGAGGAAACCACGAAGGGTCGCGACCGCGTAGCGCTGATCTCTTATGGTCTCTGGCAGCGGCGGTTCGGTGGCGCTAACGATGCCGTCGGCAAGTCGATCTACCTCGACAATTCCCCGTATCAGATCGTCGGCATCCTGCCGCGCGACTTCCAATTCGAGGCGCCCGTCGATCTGTGGGTGCCTCTCACGACGACCGATCCGGAGGTCAACGTGCGCAACTCGCATTTCCTGCGCGCGATCGGGCGTCTGCGTCCCGGCGTATCGGAGAAGAGCGCCGCTGCCGATCTTGACGCGGTCGCGAAGTACGAGACCGACAATTTTCCTGACATGTTCCCGCCGAGCACCGGGTTCGCGTTTCGTGCGCGGCCGTATCTCGACGACATCGTCGGCGACGTTCGTTTGCCGCTCTACATTCTCCTGGGCGCAGTCGGGTTCGTGCTGCTCATCGCCTGCACCAACGTCGCTAACCTGCTACTCGCGAAGGCGGCTCCACGTCAACGCGAGATGGCGATCCGCACAGCGCTCGGCGCCGGACGCCGTCACCTTATCCGCCAGCTTTTAACGGAAAGCATATTGCTCGCGCTTATTGCAGGAGTGATCGGACTGTTCCTGGCCGCATGGGGCACCGCTACGTTGGTCGCGCTCAGTCCTGATTCGCTCCCACGCGCGCGCGAGATTGGTTTCGACTGGCGCGTGCTGGCGTTCACCGCCGGTATCGCATTGACGACCGGCATAATATTCGGCCTCGTGCCGGCGTTTTGGGGACCGCGAGTTGAACTCACCAATGCACTCAAAGAAGGAGCACGCGGCGCAACGCGCGGCGGCGGTGGTGTGCGCAAAGTGTTGGTGGTGGTCGAAGTCGCACTCTCGGTGATGCTGCTGGTGGGTGCCGGCCTCATGCTGCGAAGCTTCTCTCTACTGCGCAGTGTAAACCCGGGATTTCGGACGGATCATGCGCTAACGTTACGCGTCTCGCTGCCGGTTCCGGAGGGTCGAATCACTCCCGCCGATGAAGATCGTTTCATGAGCTTTTTCGATCGCACGCTGGATCGACTGAACCAGTTGCCTGGCGTCACGGCTGCCGGCGCAACCAACATGATTCCGCTCGACGGGAACGGGACCGATCGGTTAATCGAAATCGAAGGCTACGAGCCACGCGATGCGTCTGACATGCCAGACGCGCAGAATCGCCAAGCCACGCCGGGATGGTTCGCTGCCATGGGCATTCCGCTCGTGCGCGGTCGCCTTATCGAACGTTCCGACGATAACAAAGCGCCGCGCGTGCTGGTGGTGAACGAAGAATTCGTCAAACACTTCTTCCCAAACGGCGACGCGATCGGAAAACGCATCCGCCTGGGTAAGCTCACTTCTGAGTTTCCGTGGGGCACCATCGTGGGAGTCGTCGGCGACGTGCGGGGCTTCGCGTTGGAAGAACCGCCGCTGCCAACCATGTATTGGCCGGTCGCGCAGGTTCGGTCGACGCCGTCGCTCGCGATTGTTGTGCGCACAGACAGTGATCCGTCGACACTCGCTGCGCCCGTTCGCGATGCTATAGCCGAGATCGATCGAGCACAGCCGATTTACGACATGCAGACGCTCGATCAACTCGTCGCGAAATCACTCGATCAGCGCCGATTCACACTCACGCTGATGGTGCTGTTTGGCGTGATCGCGCTGGTGCTCTCGTCCATCGGCATTTATGGCGTAATGGCCTTTGCCGTCACGCAACGCACGCAGGAGATCGGCATTCGGATGGCACTCGGTGCGAGCGCACTGGATGTGCTGAAGATGGTGGTCGGATCCGGAATGTTCCTGGCGGCGATCGGTGTGGCCGTGGGACTGATCGGCGCGTTTGCGCTGACACGATTGATGGCGAGTCTCTTGTTTGGCGTCTCGCCGACAGATCTTATGACCTTCGGATTAGTGACGGCGGGTCTACTGACTGTCGCTCTGCTCGCCTGCTACATCCCGGCGCGGCGCGCAACGAAAGTCGATCCACTCGTGGCGTTGCGCTACGAGTAAGCTGTTTTCTCTGCGGCCCTCTGCGTATCTATGCGTACTCTGCGGTTAACGGCGATTTCAACGCAGAGTACGCAGAGATACGCAGAGGGCCGCAGAGACAACCACCTCCATCAATAACCGAGCGCCAATCCATCTTTGCGTGAATCGGACGCGCCCATCAGCGTCCGGTTCACCGGGTCGATCATGATTGCCTGGCCTCCACCCATAGACGATCTCAGCAATCCGGGAGGCGAAGCCCGCACGTGGCCCAGCGCCAGCAGCCTCTCAATCACTCTTGCCGGAATTTCATCCTCGAGCAGGACGTCCTTTCCGCTGATGTAACGGTAGCGCGGCGCATCAAGTGCCTGCTGCAATCCCATACCAAGATCGATGATGTTGACCAACACCTGAACGTGTCCCTGGGGCTGAATCCCACCACCCATCACGCCGAACGACATGAACAGCCTGTTGTCTTTGAAGACCATCGCCGGAATGATCGTGTGAAAAGGGCGCTTGCCCGGCTCGAGGTGGTTAGGGTGAGATCGATCCAGTGAAAACGCGCTGCCACGATTCTGAAGTACGATGCCAGTGTCGCCGGCGACGATCCCCGATCCAAAAGAATCGAAAAGACTGTTAATGAACGACACGGCGTTGCCGTCCTTGTCGACGATCGTAAAGTAGGTAGTGTCGCTCCCGCCTTTGATCTCTCCCGGTGGGGGTTCATCGAGTGCTCTGCTGGGATTGATGAGGGCGCGTCGTTTGGCCGCGTACTCTTTCGACAGCAACTCGGATACAGGGACTTTCGAGAAAGACGGATCCGCGATGTAGCGATTGCGATCGGCGAAAGCAAGTTTGGTTGCTTCAATCAGTGTGTGATAGTAGCGATCGGGTTGTGCGCTCAACGCTGCGAGATCGAAACCCTCGAGAATGTTAAGCGTGAGTAATGCAGTTAACCCCTGTCCGTTTGGTGGAATTTCATAGACGGTGTAACCGCGATAATTGGTCGAGATCGGTTCTACCCACTCTGATTTCTGCGCTGCCAGATCTGCGAGTGAAATGAAACAGCCGTTCTTCTCGCAGTAGCTGGCGATTGCCCTCGCGATTTCGCCTTTGTAGAAAGCATCGCGACCGCCGAGTGCCAGCGTTCGAAACGTGCGAGCGAGGTTCGGTTGCCGGAAGATCTCGCCTGGCCGTGGGGCTCTCCCGTCGACGAGGTAGTTAGCTGTAGCCGCCGGATTCTTCTTCAACTTTGTCACTTCGGCGTTCCAGTCTTCAGCAGCTTTCTCCATGACCGGAAACCCGTTCTCCGCACACTCAATTGCCGGGCCGAGCAGATCCGCAAGCTTCATCGTCCCGTACTTGTCCAGTAACGTCACCCAGCCATCGAAAGCACCAGGGACAGTGATGCTTTCCATGCCGAACTCCGGCATCTTCGTGATTTTCTTCCTGGCAAAGTAATCAATACTCAAAGCACCTGGTGCTCGCCCACTCGCATTGAGACCTTTCAGCTCCTTTGTCCTGGACCAGTAAACGAGCATGAAAGCGTCGCCGCCGATGCCGGTCATCATCGGTTCCGTTACGTTGAGCATCGCCGCCATCGCGATCGCCGCATCGACTGCGTTGCCCCCGCGTTTGAGAACGTCGAGACCCACTTCCGAGGCGAGCGGCTGGCTGCTCGCAACCATTGCATGTTGGCTTCGCACAACTGATCGACTTGGCTTGACTACGAACGTTCGGCTTTTGTCCTGGGCCAACGGATGAATGGTCGTCACTAACACCAACGCCATCATGGCCGTGGCAATGTAGATGCGAGTCACTGCTCGTGACGATGTAATGATGGTTTTAGTCAGTATGCGTCTGAAGTTTTTGTGCATTCTGCTCGAGATCGAAGGTTAATGAGATTACCTGTTCAAATCCCCGCCGGCCTTTTCGCCAGGTTAACATCTTCCAAAGACTCCGAGAAAATCCAGATATATGGAGAAGGGTTCCACACGCAATCACCCTGGGTCTTTGAAAATAACGCCGAAGGTGTTCGCTAATTTCAGCCCAAGGTTGGCGCTTGCGACTTGCGTCTTAGAATAACGCCGAAGGCGTTCGCTAATTTCAGCCCAAGGTTGGCGCTTGCGACAACCTTGGGATCATCCATCAACATTTCGACCAACCCTGAAGGGGTTCCACACGCAATAACCCTTTCAGGGTTGAATCGGTTTCTTTAATCATTCCCAGGGTTGTCGCTGGCGCTCCAACCCTGGGCTGGAATTAGCGAACGCCTTCGGCGTTAGTTGTCAGCGCCGCCACGCAATATTTTTCCCTGAGGGCGTAATACGACGCAATTTATTTCGGCCCTTCAGGCCTTGGCCTCGCGTCTCTTGCTAACCAGGGGCGACGCGCTTCGCGCTTGCCCCTGGCGCTCATATCTCGCACCGTTGGCGCTCGCATCACTTCGACGGAACAGGAATATCTCCCGCGCCTCCGAACACTTCGATCTGGAGTGTGTTGTCCGTACTCTTTCCAATAAACCACTCACTGGTCCAGGGCCGGAACACAGCTCGATCCGCTATACGGTCTCCATCATAGTCGCGTGGTACCGGCGTGTCACCTGGCCCACCAAATCCATAGTTACTCTCGACCCCACCGATGTTGTATTTGATGTACCAGAAACCGTTTTGAAAAGTGGCGAAATCGGTCGCGAAGTCGCCGTCATAATCGGCGGGTACGGGAATATCGTTGATATGTCCAAACGTGACCGTTCGCGACGGATACGTAAAGATATTCCAATTTCCACTCAAGTTGTTCCACACCGCGGCATCGGTTAGGCGGTCGCCATCGTAATCGCCACTAACAGCTACGTCGCCGAAGCCGCCTCCTACACGGAGGCCCAGGCCACCGGTGATGTATCCCTTGATGTGCCAGTTACCAGTCGATGGACGCCACACCGCGAGGTCCGCCTTGCGGTCGCCGTCATAATCGCCGGGTACAGGCGTGTCGCCGAAGGTGCCCCACTGCACTGTTCTGAGTTGACCCGTAAGGCTGTTGATAACCAACCACTCGCCAGTACTCGGGCGCCAAAGCGCCATGTCCGTTCGTCCGTCGCCGTCGTAATCATAGGGAACGGGTACGTCGCCTGGCTGGCCAAACAGTTTTTGGACCGTTGCGCCCGTCGAACTGTTTTTTGCAAACCAATTAGCGGTGCCAAAGGAGAAATTCTGTCGCCATACAGCTACGTCGGCTTTTCCATCAGTGTCATACAGGATTCCCTGGTCTGCGACTGTTGATGTGGGAACACATGGGAAATTGCACGTCGGTGGAAAAGGATTGGAGACAAAGTTATCCGACCACCAATTGATGGTGATGATCTTTCCGCCCCACAGCCTGAAAAACCTGGCGGGATCAAAGTGATACATATCCTGCATACCGAAGAAAAATTTTTCTTTGCGCAGGAGCACTGTATCTCCAGTGCAATTCGACTTGGTGATGCGCATGTGCACGGGACCTTTATTTGATCCCTGAGTAGCGATGGTTTGTCCCCTGCCGGTACAGGGACTGAATGCAACTACTTCTTTTCTCCAGTCAACGTTGGAAGTGAGTACCATTTCAATTTCGTTTGGGCCAAGACTGAGCGAGTCGCCGGAGTCGACGGTGACCAAAAGGTTGTCCTCCGTCATGTACACGCCGTGAGTTTGTGGAAGGTCTCCACGGTTAACGAATCGCCAGTCGATCAGGGGCCAGCGTTGCCCCGGTGGATTTTTCGTGCACGACGTGTTGCACTGCGCCCACGCACTCGCTGTCACTGCGAAAAGCAGAACGATTGCTATGAATAAGTTTCTCATGATGATTTCCTCCACGTTGTAGTGGCAACGTTGGAGAAAACATCACACGAGATAGAAGTTAATTGGATGAACAGCTTTGCTTCAAAAGTCGAAAGTCATTGTTGAATACGGTCAGTACCGTAACGCGGTAGCGTCGGGTCGTACGTGAGCCTCTCAAATTTGCCAGGAATATCGTATGTTCGAGAACTGACCCGACGCTACCGCGTTACGGTACTGACCATATCCAAGCCTGATCCTGACTTTTGAGGCAAAGCCTGGATGAACCCTGGGTTTACGGACTGCGGAATCCGTAGCTGAATACGCGCGACATTCTCCATTCGCCATCTTTGAGCTGCCACAGATTTGCAAAGCGGCCGATACC
>DATNCH010000265.1:0-9866 GCA_035571655.1 Pyrinomonadaceae bacterium | reverse complement strand
ACCGGTTAGTTCACAAAAGGCACATAGAGGACACAAAAGGCACAAAGAAAAATCCAGATTTCTCATTCAGGGTCGGTTCCGGATTTCTATTCAGGGTCTCTCAGTTCCGGATTTCTCATTCAGTGTCGGTTCCGGATTTCTATTCAGTCGGTTCCGGATTTCTCATTCAGGATTTTCTTTGTGCCTTTTGTGTCCTCTTTTGTGCCTTTTGTGTACTCAGTTTCGGAATTCCTGGCTGACCATCAACCCGCGCATCCCCCCATCCATCACCCCAATCCCGACGCGCCCGAACTCTGGGCGCAAAATGTTCGCACGGTGCCCCGGTGAATTCATCAGCCCCGTGTGGGCCACCTCGATCGTCGGTGCGAGCGCGAGGTTCTCACCCGCGGTGATGAAGCGAACACCAGACTCACGCATGCGATCGAACGGCGAGACTCCCTCCGGCGTGTCGTGCGCGAAGTATCCGCGCGCAAACATGTCCGCAGAATGACGCCGCGCAACCTCCGTCAATTCCGGATCGGGCGCGAGCGTAGGAAGTCCCTGCGCTTGTCGCTCCCGATTCACAAGGTCCAACATTCGCTTTTCCAGATCAGGACGCGGCTTCGTGGTCGCGACTTTGAACGGCAGCGTGACGCGTTCATTCGAATCCGGTTGAATCGTCAGCAGGTTCAGCGTACGCGCAATCGCATCACCAAAAACCGGGCGAAGCTGCCCTTCGAGTTGTTCCGCGTAAACCGCGAGCCGATTGACGAGTGCACTGTCGCGAGTGCGCGCACTCAAACTCTCACTCAGCGGAATCGCGAGCAGCAGCGCGGAGAGGACCGCCGCGGTTATCATTCCGTTTACGAAACCAGGCAGGATGCCAAAGATGTGATTCGTCTGGCTGTCCTCGATGTCGTCCGACAAGCGTTGCAGAGCCCAATACCCAATCACGTGAACTATGACGCCTGTCACAAGTGCGACGATCACGAAAGCTATCGGCTGGTCCCAAACCTCAGACCACAAGTCGATGCGTGGTCCAAGCCACTGTGCGACTGACTGGTAGTAGCGCAGCGCTGCAATCAAACTCAGCACCCACCCCGCGAGATCCAACACGCCACGAACGAATCCGCGGC
The DNA here is from genome assembly GCA_035571655.1 of Pyrinomonadaceae bacterium. Classification (GTDB taxonomy): domain Bacteria; phylum Acidobacteriota; class Blastocatellia; order Pyrinomonadales; family Pyrinomonadaceae; genus PSRF01. The sequence goes on along the minus strand of DATNCH010000265.1, from coordinate 8,751 downwards.
GGTAACCGTTCATCACGCTCAACGCGATCACGAGCACTAATAGTATGTCGATGAAATTAACCGTCATCGCCTATTCCGCCCCACACATTACACATAATGTTTCATAAATCTGTGCAATCTGTGTAATCTTTGCCCGATGCTTCAGTTCCTGAATATCTCCAACATAGCCTTAATCGATTGTTTGCAGGTTGAGTTTGAGAATGGGCTCAATCTGCTTACGGGTGAGACGGGGTCGGGCAAGTCGATCATTGTCGACGCGCTCGGCGTGCTGATCGGTGGAAGATTTACCAGCGAACTGCTGAAGTCGGGCAGTGAACGCGGAGCGATCGAGGGGCTCTTCTCGGTGACTCCGAATCCGGAATTCGAAGCGCTCCTTGATAATGCAGGTTTGGCGCCCGCGAACGAACTCATAATTCGCCGCGAGATTTCGTCCACCGGCCGAAACAAGATCTTCATCAACAATCAACTCGCCACAAACTCGTTGCTCCGCGATCTGCGCCCGTTTCTCGTCGATATTCACGGGCAGGGGGATCAGCAGACGCTATTCAATCCCGAGACGCATCTCGAGTTGCTCGATGCCTTCGCCGGACACGGCGCATTACGCGACGAAGTTTCCGTCGCTTATAAACAGTGGGTCGCGCTACAGCGGGAGTTCGAGTCGTTGCGCCATGACGAAGCCGAGAAGTTTCAACTGCTCGACACGCTCCAGTTCCAGATCACGGAACTCAAGCGCGCGCAGTTGGCGATCAATGAGGACGAGCGACTCGATGAAGAGAGACGAAGGTTGGCGAACGTCGAGAAGCTGACGACGCTCTGCCAGTCGACTTACAGCCGCATCTACGAAGACGACGACGCAGCGCTCACACGCGTCCGTCAAAGCCTGAAAGACGTCGAGGAATTGAGCGAGTACGAGTCTAGCTTCCGCGACTATCTCGAGGGACTCGAGTCTGCGCGTGCGGTGCTCGAAGATCTCTCGTTCTCTCTACGCGATTTCGCGGATCGCCTTGAGTTCTCGCCCGCGCGCCTCGCAGAGATCGAAGATCGCATCGCCGAGATCTCGCGCTTGAAGCGCAAGTATGGCGGGTCGATAACCGCTGCACTCGATCACTTAGCACGTTCGGAAGATCGCCTGAGACAGATCGAGACTTCTGATGAGCGGGAACAGGAGTTGAACCTCAAGCTCACTGCCGCACGCGCACACTACCTCGATCGCGCGCAGAAGTTGCACAAGGAGCGCGTGCGCGCGGCGAAGAAGTTTGAGCAGGCGGTTGAAAAAGGAATCGTGGAAGTCGCGTTGGACCAGGCGCGTTTTCAGGTGCTGGTGAATGACGATGTCGACTCCGGCGGGCAGAAAGGCATCGACCATACGGAATTCTATTTTTCGGCAAACGTGGGCGAGGAGGTGAAGCCGCTGGCGCGCGTGGCATCAGGCGGTGAAGCGTCGCGTCTTATGCTCGTGCTGAAGACTGTGGCGAACGGGTCGCAGTTTCCACGCACGATCGTTTTTGACGAGATCGATACAGGCATTGGCGGTCGCGTGAGCGAAGCGGTTGGTATCAAACTGAAGAAACTGTCGCAGACGAATCAAGTGTTGTGCGTCACGCACCAGCCGCAAATCGCTCGCTTCGCCGACAGCCATCTTGTCGTGCAGAAAGAAGCGTTGAAAGGGCGGACGCAGGTCAGCGTCGGTAAACTCGATAAAGCCGGCCGCGTCGAAGAACTAGCACGCATGCTCACCGGCGCCGAAATCACCGACAGCGCGCGGCGACACGCGAAAGAATTATTAAAGACGTAGCCACAAAAAGGCACAAAAATTCACAAAAAATCATTTTGTGTTTTCTGTGCCTCTTTGTGGCATAAAGAGGCAGGTTATGAGCACGGAACCAAACAAGGTCATCTACTCGATGGTCGGCGTCAGCAAGTTTTACGACAAGAAGCCGGTCCTCAAAGATATTTATCTGTCGTACTTTTATGGCGCCAAGATCGGCGTCATCGGATTGAATGGCTCGGGAAAATCCTCGCTGCTTCGCATCCTCGCCGGTGTCGACAAGGAGTTCAACGGACAGACTGTGATCTCTCCGGGCTTTACGGTCGGTTATCTCGAACAGGAGCCGCTGATCGACGACTCGCGCACCGTGCGAGAAGTCGTCGAAGAAGCAGTTCAGGAGACGATGAACCTGCTGAAAGAGTTTGAAGAGATCAACGCGAAGTTCGGCGAGGAGATGTCTGACGACGAGATGTCGGCGCTGCTCGAGCGACAAGGCGAAGTCCAGGAGAAACTGGACGCACAGGACGCGTGGGACATCGATTCACGACTCGAGATGGCGATGGATGCGTTGCACTGTCCACCTCCTGATACTCCGGTAAAAGTTCTGTCGGGCGGTGAGCGGAGGCGCGTGGCGCTGTGCCGGCTGTTACTGCAACAGCCCGACATACTTCTGTTGGACGAGCCGACAAACCATCTCGACGCGGAGTCGGTCGCGTGGCTCGAGCATCACTTGCAGAGTTACGCGGGCACGATCATCGCCGTCACGCACGATCGTTATTTTCTCGACAACGTTGCGGGTTGGATTCTCGAACTCGATCGCGGCCAGGGGATTCCGTGGAAAGGAAACTACACTTCGTGGCTGGAACAGAAACAGGAACGACTGCGACGCGAGGAAAAATCTGAAACTGAACGACAGAAAACGCTGCAACGCGAGCTCGAGTGGATTCGCATGTCGCCGAAAGCGCGTCACGCCAAGGGCAAGGCGAGGATTAACTCGTATGAAGATCTGTTGCGACAAGAGTCGGAGAAGCGGCGGGAGGATCTGGAGATTCACATTCCACCTGGACCACGGCTCGGGAATGTCGTGATCGAAGCCGATCATGTGAAGAAAGGCTACGGACAGAACCTGCTTGTCGAAGACATGAATTTTGCGCTTCCGCCGGGAGGGATTGTCGGTGTCATTGGTCCAAACGGTGCGGGTAAGACGACGCTGTTTCGGATGATCACAGAACAGGAACAGCCTGACGCAGGAACGATTCGCAAAGGTGAGACGGTGCTTTTGGCGTACGTCGATCAGAGCCGCACGCTCGCTCCGGAGAAGTCGATCTGGGAGGAGATTAGTGGCGGCGAAGACATGTTGAAGCTCGGCAACCGTGAAGTGAACTCGCGTGCGTACGTCGCACGGTTTAACTTCTCGGGATCGGATCAGCAGAAGAAGGTTGGAATGTTGTCGGGCGGTGAACGCAACCGCGTGCATCTCGCGAAGATGCTAAAGGAAGGCGCGAACGTGTTGCTGCTCGACGAACCGACGAACGATCTCGACGTCAACACGCTGCGCGCGCTCGAAGAGGCGCTGGAGAACTTTGCGGGATGTGCCGTCGTGATCTCGCACGATCGCTGGTTCCTCGACCGGATCGCGACGCACATTCTAGCGTTTGAAGGTGATAGTAAAGTGGTTTGGTTCGAGGGGAACTACTCGGATTATGAGGTGGATCGAAAAGCGCGCCTCGGCGCCGCCGCCGAGACTCCGCACCGGATCAAGTATCGACAATTAACCAGGTAAGGCTGTACACATAAAGCACAAAAGGAAAGAAATATGAAGCCCCTTCTTATAGTTCTATCCCTTGCATTGTTAGGAGTGGCGCAGGACACGAGTGAGATCAGGAACTTCCTGCGTGTTAACAAGGACTTCTGCACGGGCGGCCAGCCAAAGCTCGAGCATCTCGAAAAACTGAAAGCGGAGGGCGTCAAGGCGATCATCAATTTGCGCCAACCGAGCGAGCATCGCGCCGAGGAAGAAGCAGCGAAGGCGAAAGAACTCGGCCTGCGCTATTTCAATATTCCGGTGGTGTACGGCAACCCGAACGAAGCGCAGGTCGAAGAATTCCTGAAGATCACCGACGATCCCGAAAATCGCCCCGCGTTTATTCATTGCACTGCGGCCATTCGCGTCGGAGCGTTCTGGATGATCCGGCGAGTGCTGCGCGACGGTTGGAAGGTCGAAGACGCCGAAGCGGAAGCGGTGAAGATTGGACTTCGTGAAGCTCCACACTGGAACGAGTTCGCACGCAAGTACATCGAGACGCATCGCTCGAAAGCAGCGCTACCCACGCACCCGTTGAAGTTTGGCGTCTTCCAGGCGCGCTTCGATCCCGCAGGCACGCTCAGTCTCGAAGGTGCCGGCTGGCCCAAGATCAACGGAACCTGGAAAGCCAGCGGGTCTGAAGTTGAATTCCTAATGAGTGGCGGACCGGGTGGTTGTGATGGACCAGGCAAATACCGCTTCGACACTGACGGACAGCACATCACATTCCATCTCATTTCCGACGAGTGCAAAGTCCGGCGGCTGCTTCTCGACGGGGGCAGATGGATACCGACCGGTGAAGTCGTCACCAAACCTCCGCGCAACATCACCACCACGTCCAAGGCCCGTCCTTCACGCGCGACGCCCGCAACAAGCAAAGGAAGCTGGCCGTCGTTTCGCGGTCCACTCGCCTCTGGCGTGGCGGATGGTCAAAACCTTCCTGACGAGTGGAACGGAAAGACAGGCCAGAACATCCTGTGGCACACACCGATTCCCGGCCTCGCACACTCGAGCCCGGTCGTTTGGGGCAATCGCATTTTTGTCACCAGTGCCGTGAGCAGCGATCCCAAAGCGACGTTCCGTCCGGGGCTCTACGGCGACGGCGACGCGTCGCAAGATCGCTCGCGTCACCGCTGGATGATCTACGCACTCGACAAACAGACCGGAAAAATTGCCTGGGAGCGCGTGGCGTACGAAGGTGAGCCGCTCGAGAAACGTCACATCAAGGCGACGTATGCGAACGCCACTCCCGCGACCGACGGTCGCATCGTCGTCGCCTGGTTCGGCTCTGAGGGTATCTATGCTTACGACGTCAACGGACGCTTTCTGTGGAAGGTTGACGTGGGTCGCCTCGACCTCGGCGCGTACGACGTGCCCAGCGTGGAATGGGGTCCGGCAAGCTCGCCCATCATCTGGAAAGATCGGGTGTTTATCCAGTGCGACACGCAGGCCGATTCGTTCATCATGGCGCTCGACGCCAACACGGGTAAGATTGTCTGGAAAACCGATCGCGACGAGCTTCCATCATGGGGCACGCCGACAGTCGCGACCACGCCGAACGGCGAAGAGCTGGTTGCAAACGCGTCGAACTTCATTCGCGGTTACGATCCGAGTACAGGTAAAGAACTTTGGCGACTCGGTAGAAGCTCGAAGATAACCGCGCCGACGCCGATCTTTGTCGACGACATTCTCGTCGTGGCGAGTGGTCGCGGACCCGAACGACCGATCTTCGTGGTCAAAGCTGGTTCACGCGGTGATCTGACTTTGCCGGAGGGCAAGACGAGCAGCGACTCAGTCGTTTGGAGTCGCACCGGGCGTGGTTCTTACATGCCGACGCCTTTGATCTACAACGGCATTCTCTACGTGCTCGGAAATAGCGGCACGTTCGACACGTACAACGTCAAGACAGGTGAAGAGATCTATCGACAGCGACTGCCCGTTGTGGGAAGCGGTTTCAGCGCGTCGCCGGTTGCGTCTGACGGAAAGATTTATCTGTCAAACGAAGACGGCGAGATCCTCGTGGTGGCCGCAGGTGATAAGTTCAAACACCTCGGAACCAACACGATGGGCGAGCTCCTGATGGCCACGCCTGCATTGTCGGACGGAGTGATGTACGTCCGCTCTTCGGCGAGCCTCTTCGCGATCGGGAAAAAGAAGTAGACGCGGAGAAGGAGAGACGCGGAGACGCGGGGAATTCTTAATTTCACCGTGTCGCCGCGTCTCCGTGTCTCCGTGTCTCCGTGTCAATGGACTATCGTTGCGAGACTACCAAGTCGCCGCCGGCATATTTGATCTCGGGAAAATCGACCGACGCGAGCGGGAAGCTCTTGCACTGCACAAGCTTGTTCGGAGGCATGGGAATTCCGACGTCATCCTTGCGTTCGGCATCCGTCGCCCACCAGGTCAAACTCGCACCTTTGTCATTGGGATCTTCGGCGTCTACGGGGATCCAACCCGTTGCGGGCGGCTGATAAACACCCCAGCTAACTCTATCTTTCTCGCCTTCAATGCCATTGTCCTCGATGACGAGCAACACGCGCATCCCAATCGCGTTCGGATCGCTCGAGTCAAAGACCTCACCGCCGATCACGGCCGTGTTTTTAAATGTATCCATACAATCAAACTTTGCACGCACCATTACACCCGGAGATTGCTGTTTTTCGGGGTTGTCCGGATCAGGGACGGGAACCGCAACCGGGTCGTTGAAAGTCAGTTCGCCTTCCGCCTTACCCTCACCGAGGTCGGCGGCTTTAAACTCCACGAATCTTATTTCACCATCATCCAACGCAAACTTGAACGAACCTTCGGCTGTCGACCCTACGGCTCCTGCGAAAACCAAATTGGGTAAAGCCAGACACACGAACACTAATGCGATAACAGAACCGCCTATAATACTTTTCATCGAGAGGTCTCCTTAAGATAGTGGACAAGTTCTAAGGTGGGCCGCTTTATGATGACCTTGAAGACATCAAAGTCAATTCGAATCTCTTGACACGAATAAACGAGGATCGGCACCATTCCCTAACGCGTATTCTTTTGCCATTTCTGGTCATTCTTTTTTGCCGGGAGTTCGGGGGAGAGTAACTTATTTCCGTATGTGGCGAGGATCGTGGCGATTTTTTGCAGGTTAGCGAGCCCGCTGACGATTTTTATCGTCTGCAGGCCCGAGAAAGTTATGGTGAGAAATGCAGGTTGGAAAATGTCCGCCGGGCGATATTCCACTGCCTCGATTTCAGAATAAGGCCTGAACTCTTTCCTCAGAAACTTTGTACGTTTTTCAATTCCTGATTCGGTAAAGACCCATCGTGCAAAAAAGATTTCCGCGATTCCCACAGGAATCATCACCCCAGCCAACAGCATGCAAAGGCGAAAGGCGAGGTTACGTTGCTCCCAAAGCTCAAAGGCAACTGGTGTCGGGTTAGGTATTAAGACCAGCACCAGCACGCCAATGAGCGGCGACACAAGTAGCTTCATGTACCAGGGGTACTTCACCACGTACGGCACCGATGGTCTATCTGAACTCATAGGCTGAACTCATAGGCTGAACTGCTGAACTCATAGGCTGAACTGGCTTTGCCCGAAAAGTAACGTTTGCCCGAGAACCTAGTCCCGGATTCGAGACTTGCCCGAGAAGTGCTTAAGCATTTGCTCAAAAAGTAGTGTAGCATTCTCCGATATGAGATTTAGAGAAAAGGGCGCAACGGTTAAAGCGCATGAATTGACGCGATGTATTGAAGCTGCGAACGGTGAGAAGCTCGCCCTTTGTGGCGACTGGTTAGTAGTCAGACAAAACGGCGAGCGCGTCATTATTGACAGTGGCACTTTCAAAACACATTTTGAGCCGTTAGGTGGCCCTAACCCGCTTCTAACTAACCAACAACCTGAGCAACCTTAGGCCACAAGTCTGGCTGTAACCAGCCATCCCATCCGCCCATCGTGAGTACCGGGGACGCAATGAAATATACGTTAGTGCCGTGTTCCTCACTGTCTTTTGCTACACGTTGCAGCGCACTGAAGATGCTTCGATACTGATCTCCGTTCGCGACCTTCACCATGTAAAAGGTATTGACCGGGCGAATAGAGTGATAGTTAGCGAAACAGTTCCGCATGCGTTCATCGATTTGCGACCATGTAGGATTGCTCGCACTAATATCCCACGAAACCACAAAGTACACTTCGGTATCCTCCAATGAAGTTGGCATGACAAATGACGCCCACAAAATAAGCTTTTCAGATCACGTAGCATGTCGCCATGATTGCTTTCATCAAAGCTGGGATTGCGAGGTTTATCGTCAGCATTTTAGTGTTCGACTTACGAGCTAATGGCCGGACACGATCTGAGATAGAAAGGCTTTTGATTTCTCAATCGCCTGACGTTTGATTTCCTCGTATGAATCCGTCCCAGTCAATGAAGACGGAGACTTTTGCCCGGTGCCATGTTCCGTTACGTTGTACCTCGCCATAAGAGACAGTGACTAGAATGCGCTTTTCTGGTTCTTGATATTCGACGTTCGAGATAGTTGTATCCATGTACTTACCTCAAGTCTAATGAGAGTCCAAGTCACAGATAACTCTGGACTGGTAATTTGGGCGCGCGACGGCGAATCGAGCTCGTGTCAAGAGTTGTGGAAATTCATTTAGCGCATCCTCGCTGGTCTAGCGTACGTTTGTTCGTTTCACGCGGCGATACCGAGCGCGTCTGTTTCGTTCTTTGACAGTTTGTCTACTGGTTTTTCTTTTGCTTTGGCCTGGTCCAATACGTCGCGCAGTTTCTCCGCGGCGGAGATGCTGGACCAGGTTTTCTGGTAGCGCTGAAATAGTTTGAAAATCAAATGGAGGCCACTGTGCGCAGTACGGAATCGCTTCGCGGCATCAGTGCGCAGGCGCATGGTCGAGAAAGTGCTTTCCACCGGATTAGTGGTGCGCAGATGCTTCCAGTGCTCCTGTGGATAATCAAAGAAGCGCAGGCAAGCATCGAGATCAGTAAGCAAGCAAGTCGCCGCTTTGGGATAGCTCTTTTGCCATTCGCTGGCCAGGTCATGGGCCAAGCGCTCGGCGGCGGCACGGGAGCCGGCGAGGTAGACGGCGCGCACCCGTGGCGCCGCTTCCTTGCGTTCCTTCTGCGGCAGTTTGTCGAGGACGTTACCCATCTTGTGGAACCAGCAGCGTTGACCTTTCG
>DATNCH010000264.1:0-11056 GCA_035571655.1 Pyrinomonadaceae bacterium | reverse complement strand
GTACGAGAAGTTGAATACCATTTGGCACAAGCGGGCACTCAACCTGTTTATGCTCGTCGTACTCGCGCACTGGGCCGAACACCTCGCGCAAGCCTTTCAGATTTACGTGCTCGGCTGGCCACGGCCGAGTGCAAACGGCGTGCTGGGTCTCTTCTTTCCGTGGCTCGTCACTACTGAGGTCCTGCACTACGGTTATGCCCTCGTAATGCTCGTTGGAATTTGGATACTCCGCGAAGGCTTTACCGGAACCTCGCGTAAGTGGTGGACGATCGCGTTGGTTATTCAATTCTGGCACCACATCGAACACGCGGTCTTGCAGTGGCAGGCGCTTACGCACCACTACTGGTTCAACTCGCCGGTCCCGATCAGTTTTCTGCAATTGCTCTTCCCGAAGTTCCGCGCCGAGGTACATCTTTTCTACAACGCGATCGTATTTATCCCGATGATGATCGGCATGTACTACCACCTGTTTCCACCCGCGGCGGAAGAACATGCCGCGTGTAGCTGCGCGGTGCGACGCGAGCCGATGGCGGCCATCGCAGCCTAACCTGTGCTTTCAAAACGCAGTTCACTGGTCGTTCTTTGTGTTTGGCTCGCGCTCGCGCAAGGTTGCCGAAATCAAGCGACATCAGACCTCACACTCACGCATGAAGTTTCTCCAAACCCGCCTCGCGTGGGACCGGTGACAATCAAACTCAGATTGACGGATACTGCTGGAAGGCAGGTAGCCGGAGCGCGCATCATGTTGGAAGCAAACATGTCGCACGCGGGGATGGTTCCAGTGTTTGCTGACGTGCGCGAAGAAGAGCCCGGGCGTTATCAATCAACCATGGATCTTTCGATGGCCGGAGACTGGTTTATCCTGGTCCACGTGACTTTGCCGGACGGCCGCAAGCTCGACCGGCAATTCGAAATGCGTCTACATCCGTGACAATCCGTGCCTCAACTCTGGATCTTTTGCGCGTGCCGTTGATTGGCAACTTGCTGCGCCGGCGACACGCTCGGACGTTGCTTCAGATACCGCTGTTTGTAATCAGCGTCGCGATGATCCTTCACGGGCTTTTTGGTCCGCCTTTGGCGCCGAAGAATCTGGCTACGACTCTGACGTGGGTACACTTTCGCGGCGCCCTGGTTTTCGTACTGCTCTTTGCCGGAAACTTCTTCTGCCTCGCTTGCCCGTTCATGTTCGTTCGAAATCTCGCGCGCAAGTTCTTTCGTCCCACTCGAAACTGGCCACGCCGTCTGCGCAACAAGTCACTCTCGATCGCGCTGCTCGTCGTCATGCTCTTTCTTTACGAGTGGCTGGATCTGTGGGCTTCTCCGTGGTGGACGGCTCTTCTAATCATCGCTTACTTCGCGAGCGCACTGCTGATCGACGCGGTTTTCAAACACGCGACGTTCTGCAAGTTCGTCTGTCCTATCGGGCAGTTCAATTTCGTCGCTTCGACCGTTTCGCCACTGGAGGTTGCAGTTCGCGATCACGACGTATGCACTGGATGTACGACAAAGGATTGTATTCGTGGCGTGCGCGAGCCGGCGGCGCCGCTGGTGGTGATTCAGCGTGGTTGTGAACTGGCGTTATTTCAACCACGCAAGGTTGGTAACGTCGACTGCACGTTCTGTCTGGATTGTGTGCAGGCGTGTCCACACGATAACGTCGGAATCATTAGCCGTCTTCCGGCAGCAGAATTGATGAACGACGTGATGCGCTCCGGCGTTGGATTCCTATCGAAGCGCAAGGATGTTGCTGCGCTGGCAGTCGTATTTGCTTTCGGCGCGCTGCTGAATGCGTTCGGAATGGTCAGCCCTGTCTATGCGCTGGAGCAGTTTCTGGCGAATCTGTTTGGCGTTAGGTCTGAATTGCCTGTACTCGCATTTGTGTTCGCATTCGTGCTCGTTTGTGAACCACTGCTTCTGATCGGCATTGCCGCCTGGATCACGCGCGTCTGGAGTGGCAGCAAGAGACCGCTCGTATCTGTGGCTGTGCGGTATTCGTATTCGCTCGCACCGCTCGGGTTCGGAATCTGGCTCGCGCACTTTGGTTTTCATTTTCTGACCGGACTTTATACGTTTATTCCCGTGACACAGGCGGCTGTGGCTGATTTGGGTTGGACGATCCTGGGCCAACCTCAATGGGGTGTATCTGGTTTAGCGCCGAATGTGGTCCAACTGTTCGAGTTTGGGTTTATCACCCTGGGACTCATCGGATCGTTGTTAGTAAGTTACTCGATTGCCGCGAGAGACGAGGTAGTCCATTCAATCCGCCCCTTTCTTCCGTGGGCTGTGTTGTCACTGTTAATGGCGGGCGCGGCGTTCTGGTTGATGTCCCAGCCGATGGAAATGCGTGGAGTGATGCTTGGTGGTGGATAATAATCCTGATAAATCTTGTAAATCCTGTGAAACTGCTTTTACCGCTCCTCATCCTTTGGTCATTCGCGAGGACCACAAGTGCTCACGAAGGCCCTCCGTTTGCGCTGTTTGTAGATCAAAAAGTCGATCGTTATATCGTCTCAGTGTGGACTGACCCTGACGTCGGCACCGCGCAGTTCTTCGTGATTATCAACACTCCGAATCTTCCTCCGGATCTTCGCGTTCAAATCGGTGTCCAACCGACAAGCAACCGTCTACCGGAAGCCGTCTACACGGCCCAACGCGAAAACTTGCAGAACCAGGTGCAGTATCGCGCGGACGTACACTTCGACGCCCAGGAACTCTGGCGAATCCGCGTGAAGCTCGAGAGTGCGCAGGGAAGCGGCGAGACTGTCGCGACCGTCGAAGCTACTCCACCCGGGTACGGTCGATGGGACCTGTTGTTGTATTTAGTTCCGTTTCTGGCGGTCGGACTACTATGGGCTATAGCGATGGTTCGGAAGATGAAGAGATCGACCTGACGACATCCTAGCATCGACAGACCACAACCCCGCGCCCACGATCAACAGAAAAATCGAGCCGAGCAACATGGCGAAATCAGTACGCACCTCGTGGGCCATTCCCCAGAAGCCGTAGTATGGGAGCGTGCGAAGACTGAATCCCCAAAACCCATGACCGAGCAGAATCGGAAGTTTCGTGGAGAGAATCGCTACGAGCATGTCGATGATGAGAGGAAGCGCTGCGAGTCTTGTCAGAAAGCCGACCAGGATCAAAGCGCCACAGAGTATCTCGATAACGCCGACAAACGGGCCCATCACATCCGCTGACGGTATACCGATCTTCGCAAACCTCCCCGCGCCGTTTTCTGCGGGATACAGAAACTTCTGAATTCCTTCCGATAAAAACACTCCGCCGACGACGAGGCGAATCAGGATGATTGAGCTCGGCGCGTTCGTCTGGATCAATCGTTTGATATTCATATCCACCTTCCCACTGCTCGCTGGTAATGCACGTATTCCTCCCCGTGAGTCGTCCTTAAGTATTCCTCTTCCAGTCGCACCTGAATATTTATCAGGACTACCATTAATACAAAAATCAGTAGAGTGACGGCGTTCGGAAGCGCCAGAAAGAGTCCGAATACTGTGACCATCATGCCAAGGAAGATCGGGTTTCTAGAAACGCGGTACAGACCGGTTTGTACCAGGTTCGTTTTGTGATCGGTGTCGATGCCGATGCGCCATGATTCACCCATTTGCGCCTGGGCGCCGACGATCCAAAGCAGCGAGGCGATCAGCAAGATGATTCCGGTTGATTCGATCCAGGGATGTTGCAGCCAGGGAACCGGCAGCAGGTATTGATAAGCGGCTGGAAGAAGGGAATAGACGAGCACAACGAATATAAGAAGGGCGAAGACGAACTTGGAGATCGTACCGATGAAGTCGTGTGCGCTGTCTGTGCCTTTGAAGACGACGGGGTTGATACCCGTTCTCTTCCAAACGACATACGATCGCCACACGAACGCCGCAACGAAGTAGAGCAGGAAATAGATTGGAAGAAAGTATCTAATGGCAGGAGCTTATCAAAAGCTGCAACAGTCTCGTCAAGATCTCGACGTTCTATGGTCCAAGGGCGAGGCGCTTGTCGACTTGGGGAGAATGATAACGAGGGGCGGCCACAGAGGGCCGCGCCCCTACAGTTCAGCGGTGGTGAGCAAAGGCTCTGAATCCCCCGCTTCGGAAAGTACGAAATGTGCGGTTGCCGCCGAACGATCGGAAACCTGGAGCGAAACCACGAAATGCGGCACCCTCGCGAACGAAAACCTCGTTGCGCGAGATGAATGGTGTGCGATTGAACACAACGACGTGCCGGTCCCAGTTAAAACCCCACGCCGGCCAGCCCCAACCAAACCGCCCAAAGAATCCCAACCCAACCGCCGGACCAAACACGACGTATGGTCCTCCGTACCACGGGTTGTAAATGTAACCAGGATAAACTTCGATGGGAGCACCATAAACACTCCCCGGATCGTAAACCGGCAAATAACAAGTGTCTGCCGATACCGGTTCAATAACGATCGCTGATCCTTGAATGCTCACGCGTTGCTCGCGGGTGCTCTGTAGGTTGCCTGCATCCTGTGCTCGCCTCCGCATCACCTGAACCGCGTCGAGAACGTTCTGTTGTTGATTGACATACGCCTGCCCGAGAGCCGTGGCCCACAATAGGTTCTGGTCCATGTTCGTAACGACTGAGGGAAACGCAGTCACCGCTTTCACGCTCGCGTCCCACCTCTGCTGATTCACTGCCGCCGCGAGTTCCTCACCCTGAAGATTTTGGTGTTGTTGCAGCCAGAAATCTGCTTCCACGACCTGAGTCGGATAAGTCGAAGCAGCCAGGATCTGAGCCACGAGTTCATCCGGGTACAACGCAATTGGCGCAACGAGTTGTTGCAACTCTGCTGCTGTTTGCCGTATCGGCGATTGTGGCATGGCCCAAACCTGCATGCGACCGAATGCCAGAACCGTCGCTCCAATGACAATCAGCACTAACCTTCGTTTCACAACACACCCCCTTAAACTGTGCAGACGAGGTCAGCACCTCGTGCTGACCTCGCACACTGTCCTAATTCAACGCTACCGTTACTGTCTCCGGCGCCATCTGGTTGCGCGCCACTTCACGCTGCAGTTTACGCTCGGCATGAGAAGGTGCTAACTCCTCTCCCCTGTCCTCACTTGCCGTTAGGATTTCCGAAAGAAAATAGCTCTCGCCGTAACGATGAAACACAAGCTCGTCGTTGCGTGCGAGTTTGCGCATGTAGACCGGTTCAGTCTCAAACACCGCCTTGTCACGTTTGTCGTCGAGACTTCGAATCAGTAGACCAACCGGTTCGTCGCTGATTCGCGTGATCTCGTACTTCCCGGCGGGAAGGGTTCTTCCACGCACGATGAAGTCAAACGGAATGGAGGCTCGGATCACAGTCCCCGGCTCTTGCGCACGCATGGTCCCTGCAACCAACAAGGTCAGAACACTTCCAATCACCAGCATGCTGAAAAATTTTTTCATGATTTCTCCTTTATGCGAATTGCAGTTTTTTGTCATACCCGTTGACAAGAAATTGGTGTGCCATTAAATGGACCGCAATGCCGGCCTCTTACGTGCACAACAGTTGAGGCTTTCTTTCTTCTGCAAGCCAAAAGGCCACACACTTGATGAGCGCGCAAATTGCCAGGCATCGAGTAGAAGCGACTTTTGTGTTGGCATGATCGTTGCGCTGACAACGATCTGAAGAGACGTTTCGACTCTTCATTAAAAACTTATAAGAGGAGATAGCAACTGTGAAGCAGTATCAAGGAACGAACAGTCACGATCGCGACCCCCAGGGCGTCACGTCGGCACAACCGCCGGCGCCGTCGTCACAAAAAGCGGTTTCAAATCGCAAAGGTGAAGCACAGAAAAAGCTGAAGGCGAGCAAACCCGGCGAACATCGCGAACCGAGGTAGGGAAATAACTTCCTCCCCAAGAGCACAAAAGGCACAAGAGAGAATCTCTCTTGTGCCTTTTTTGTGCTTTCTGTGGTCCAAGCCCGATCAGAAATCAAACCGCAATGCCAACTGGATTATGCGCGGATGACTGCTGAACACATGCGACGGCACGTTGAAATCAGCCTGGCCCACCGTGTTGATCTGAGCGACACCGGTTGTTGCTATTGGCTCAACCCCATCAATCGACCCCGGCACGTATTGCGGGTGATTGAAAGCGTTGTAAAGATCGGCGCGCAACTGGATTCTCTTGCTGCCTTCACCGATCGCGAAGTTTTTGAAGATGGAGAAGTCGACGTTCTTAATCGCCGGCAACAGAAGCGAGTTGCGACCGCCATTCGACAACGCACCCAAACCCGCTTGAACGTACTGCGCATTTGGATCCGTAGCCACGTACCCCACAATTCTCGCTGCATCGTCGATCGCGCACGTTCCGTCTTCATTGAAGGCGGTGCAAGTTCGCAACAATGGCGTCACGAGGCTCGACGTGTTTGCCACCCCATTCGGATTGACGATCGCGCGATCGGGCGCCGGATCGCCGTTGAGATTTGCGTCGATCCCGCTTAAGACTGTCGCCTGCTCGCCGGATTCGAGAGAAACGGTTGCAGCCATACTCACGCCACCAAAAACCGTGCGCGCAAAGTGATTGGAACTGGTCCGGTAGAACGGCAGATCGTAGACAGTCGCAAACACAAATCGCTGCCGTCGATCCAGCGCGGAGTCAGCTTTCTCCGCAGTCAGGTTTTGAAAGTCCTGTACTCGACGCGGAGAGAGAACGGTGCTGAAAACTTCGGCTGTGCTGTCGTCGATCAAGTGACTCCACGTGTACGCAGCGTTGAGTTGAAGTCCATCGCTGAAACGCCTCGTCAGCGAAACGGAGCCGCCGTGATACGTCGAATTTCCGTTTGCAAGAAAAGCAGCGATCGGTGACGTAAATCCCGCCGCCAGATACTGCGGAAGAATGTTGGACCGCGCCTGGATGTCGGCGAGGCTTGTTGTCAGGTCATCGATGGCTGCTTGTGACGGTGTTGAAAAGAAAGTCGGCAGGAAGCCACCTGGGCCATCAAACACTCTGTTCTGAATGTTGATACGATTCTGAGTCGGAAGATGGATGCCGCGGCTGCCGAGATAACGAACTTCGAGCGCGTAGTTCTTGCGAAACTCACGTTGGAAAGTCAGTCCCCAGGATAAAGAATAGGGGACTTGCTGATCCGGAATCCATGCGGAAGTGGCGGCGCGAGCAGCTTCGGGATCGGTGGTCGCACCCGGTAAAACTGTTGGCGGAATACCGCCATTTGCAAGAAAGTTTGGCGTCACCAGCGGCGTGCCCGGAAAGTTTGTGCCGACATCGATCGTCTGATTGAACTGTGGCGGCAACGACAGAATGTAGAGGTTGTCGACAATCGTGTCGTACGCCATCGCGAAGCTTGCGCGAATCGAACTCTGATCCGGAGTGCCGAAGATTCGATGAAACAAACCGCTTTGGAAATCGGGCGCGAAGGCAATACCGACGCGTGGCGCGAAGTTTTTCGTCTGCGCCTTCGGCTCGTCAAAAGAGAGCACGCCGGGCACAGACGCGATCGCGTTCAGCGTTTGCAATCGAGCCGTGAACGGCACCTGCTGATAAACGTAGTTCAGTCCAAGATTAACAGTCAGTCTCGGTTTGACCTTCCAGTCGTCCTGGACAAAACCGTAGAAGAGATGTTGGTTGCCGTAGTAGGGAGATGCACCCACCGTGCGTTCGCCAAAGCTCGGCTGAATGTCGCGCAGAAAAAGATCGAGATTAGGATACTCGTAATCGCCTCGCTGTCGTTGCACGAACGATTGCGGCGAAATGATGTTGCGCCAATCGACACCAAACTTCAGCGAGTGACTGCCGAAGTTGTACGTCGCCTGGTCCACGATCTGGTAACTGTTTTCGATAGTGAATTGTGGCGCGTTGGCATCTGGTCCGATTGAAAAGCCGAGATCGTCGAAATCGAGATTCGGAAACCGGTCCAACCCCGGATAGCTAATGTCTGGTACCGGAAACGTCTGAACGTATCGCCGGTACGCGAGACGCGTTTCATTCGTGAGTTTCGGACTGAAGTTGTGGATCAGCGTGTAAGAAAACAGCCGCCCATCGGTTGGCACCAACGCGAAGAACTCTGGAAAAGTCGCCAGGTTATCTATCGTGCGCTGACGATTGAAGATGAAGCGCGAGTGATGCACGGTCGTGCTGCTTTGGTTGAAGTCGAAGTTTAAGACGAAGTTCCGGTTGTTCTGAAAATTCGGCGCGGCAAATGAGATGTTGCCAACCGGAACGGCGAGTTCACTTGCAGCGGGACACTTGCCTGCGGCATCGCGTGCGACGGCACAGATAGGAATCGTTCCGGCGTTGTTCACCGGCGCGACTGGAACGAATTGCTGGAACTGCGCGAGATTTGTTGCCGATATGCCCGAGAGTCCTTGGAGTATCGCGAGGCCTTGCGCGGTCGGCGCTGAAACATTGCCCGGTGAAGCCGCCTGGCCCAGGCCTGTCTGTTCAAACTGGAAGAAAAAGAACAATCTGTTTTTACCGCTCCACGGATACACAGATGGACCACCCTCACCAAAACGCGGCAGGTAAAGCGGGCCGCCGATGTTGAAGCCGTAACGGTTTTGATCGAGACGTGGATTTGTTTCGCGCGTGATGCCCGCGAGTTTTTGCAGGTTGTCGATGGCATTCAATCTCTTGTTACGCAAGAAATCAAAAGCCGAGCCGTGAAAGTTGTTGCCTCCTGATTTTGTTACGGTGATGAACTGCCCGCCGGTTGAACGAGCAAATTCGGCTGAAGCCTGGTTCGTCAGCAAGTTGAACTCCGACACGGATTCGGGTGAGATATAAATCTGCGGCCCCGAAACTGCTTTATCGTTGTTGTCGATTCCATCGACGATGAAATTGTTGTCACGTGGTCTTTGGCCGCCGACCGAACCGCCAGTGCCGAGGCCCACGCCGCCGCTGCTGACAACGTTTGGCGAGATCAGCGCGAGGTTGTAGATGCCGGCGCCCTGTCCTGTTTGGGCCAGGTCGACGACTTGCCGCGCGTCGAAATCTTTAGCGAGGTTGAGTGAAGTTGTATCGACCAGTTCAGCGCCACCGGCAGACACCGTGACTGAGGCTGTTGCCTCGCCCGGCTGCATGACGGTTGGCACATCCGTGACCTCGTTCAGTTTCACACGCACATCGTTTAGCGTAAGTGTGCTGAAATTGGAGTCAGACGGAGGCTGGATGGTTATGACATAAGTGCCGACTTGCAGATTATTGAATTGGTATTCGCCGCCGCTGCCGCTTTGTGCAGTTTGCGAGGTTTTGGTGTTGGGATCGGTGATCGTAACGGTTGCACCAGGAATTACAGCTCCCGTCTGATCTTTGACGACGCCACGCACGGTGCCCGTGGTCACTTGCGCATGAACAGAGATCGCGCAAGCGAGCATGGCAAGGACCATGACTAGCTTCAATGGCATATAAATTTCCTCCCTTTTGGCTTATCGTGCGCGTAGGTTGAGGTGCGGGTCTTGCGCTGATTTGCTGAAAATAGACGTTTGTTGCTCACTTTACATTCCTTTACATTTGTCGCTGTGTAGCGTCGGGCCGACCTCGTGCATACGATATCTTCAGGGTAGTGCTGTGATTACATCGACCCGACGCTACCGCGTTACGGTACTGACCGTGTCCAAGTGTGAGTCGTGTATCGCTGAAACTGGAGGGTGATTAGATGTTGAGAACACTGTGGCGATATGGTTTCGCTGTGCTAACCGTGGCAGCGGCGCTGTTCATCACGAAGTCGCTCGAGCACTACACTGACATCACGCCTCTCTTCTACGCCGCCATCGTGGTCAGCGCATGGTTCGGTGGTATGGGCCCGGGTCTGCTGGCTGTTGCCCTGGCTACAGTCGCGCTTGATTACTATTTTATCGCGCCACTCTACACGCTGCGGCCGGATTTGAAGCAGATTAGTTTTCTCGTCGTGTTTGGGTTTTTAGCTGTCCTGACGAGTTGGATGAGTGCAAAGCGGAAGCAGGCTGAGGAAGGTTTGCGACACGCTCGCGACGAACTCGAAACGAGAGTCCAGGAGCGAACAGCGGAACTGAGACAAGCGAACGAGACTCTCAGGGAGCGCGGCGAGACGCTGCAAAAAGTGCAGACGGAGTTGGCCCACGTCACTCGTGTAATGACTGTGGGAGAACTGACTGCTTCTATCGCTCACGAGGTTAACCAGCCGCTCGCTGCGATCGTCACAAACAGCAACGCGTGTTTGCGGTGGCTCGGTGGTGTGCAACCGAATTTCGATGAAGCGCGGAAAGCCGTCGAACGAATTATCAAGGATGGTTATCGGGCGAGCGAGGTCATCGCGCGAATTCGTGCGCTGGTAAAAAAGGCGCCCGCGCGAGATGACGTGGTCGATCTCAACGAGGTTATTGTCGAGGTATTGGCATTGGCCCAAAACGAAGCGCGCCGCTCGCGCGTAGTATTGAAACGGGAGCTCGCGACTGACTTGCCTCCGGCGCGCGGAGATCGCGTTCAACTGCAACAGGTGATTCTGAATCTGATCGTAAACGCGTTGGAAGCAATCGCGAAGAACAAGGACGGTGAGCGAGAATTGTCGATTAGCTCCGGCAAAGATCAGTCGAACAATCTGATCGTCACTGTGCGTGACACTGGCGAGGGACTCGATCCGGCGAATCTCGAGCGTGTGTTTGACGCCTTCTTCACGACGAAGCCGGACGGCATGGGCATGGGCCTCGCGATCAGTCGCACCATCATCGAATCCCACGGCGGTCGCCTCTGGGCTACCGCCAACTCTCCCCACGGCGCTGTCTTCCAGTTTACGCTGCCGGTAGCGGCAGAGACCGCATCATGAGCGATGTCGATGCGTGTTGGTTATTGACGATTAATCCTTGAACATCCCGGCCTGCTTTTGGTATATTTCTGGTAGATTTTGGTTCTATAGAAATTCTATGAGAGCAAACGCCAACTCCACCAGCGTTCACCGCACAACGATCTTGCTAGCCGACGATGATAGTGCGACTCGCCGTCAACTAACGCAGCTTTTGAAACGTAAATACGAGGTAAGCTCGGCGAGAACCTCTGCCGAGGCTTTAGCCGCGGTCGAAAGGAATGAACCAGA
>DATNCH010000263.1:0-38737 GCA_035571655.1 Pyrinomonadaceae bacterium | reverse complement strand
GAATGGGCAATGAGGACGGTCTCGAATAGGGCGGCGAGCGTTCATGGGGACATCCTCGTACTAGAATGTGCCATTGAAGAACTGCCTTTGCTTGCCGAGAATTTAGAAGTTGACATGACAGCCGCCAATGAACAGTACCGCGAGCGAATATTACGTCAGAAAGTAAAGGAACAGGAATCAGGTGACGAAGGTCAGGAGAGGGAGCGTACTGACGATAATGCTGCGATAATTGATGTTCTGGCCAAGCTTAAAGAAAGATGGAAGTAATGCCGACCTTTTAGCTCAGATAATCTAAGCTAATTAAATTGAAGTCACTGGCCTATGTTTAGAAGTTAGTTGATGGGTTCTATTGCGCCAGCGAGGTTTCGGTCGACATCGTTGAGCGATCCATTCGCGTCGCGCAGTTGGTCCAATTCGCTCGGAGAGTGCGGACAGAAACCGATTGCAGACATTCCGCGAACGTAGCACGAGATTTTCGGTGGCAAACTAAACGTGGCGATGGTGGGGCCATTCGCGAAAAGCTCCCACTCTCAGCTTTTCCGGGTAGCCGTTTGTTGGTCGTGGAATGAAAAACTTCGGCTTGAGTTGATTGACGGGGTAGCGTCAATTGTTTTGTGTAAACGATCGTCTGTTGTTTAAGGTCGGCCGCTTTTGATCTAAATTTATTACTAGTAGCAGGGGCTGTGGGAACGGTGGAAAAACGCGGTTTGTTTTTCCACGGTTTCCATAGCCCAGATTTTTGCCTGGAAGTTTCATTTCCTCGATCTCACAGACTATTCAACCGGCAGCCGGTTTTCGTAGACGATGGCAAATCGGTTGAGTGCGGCTTTCCAGTCGTGCACCGACATGGTCCATTTCTTCGCGATGTTCCGCAGCGCCAGGTAGAGCAGTTTGAAGACTGCCTCGTCGTTAGGAAACGAGCCGCGCGCTTTCGTCACTTTGCGCAGCGACATGTTCAGCGACTCAATCGCGTTGGTCGTGTAAATCACCTTCCGAATTTCAGGCGGGTGTGCAAAGAACGGAATCACTCGCGCCCAGTTGCTGCGCCAGGACTTCGCTATGGTGGGAAACTTCGCATCCCACTTCAAGCTAAACTCAGCCAGTCTTTGTTCGGCTTCCGCTTCGGTCGCGGCGGTGTAGATCGTCTTCAGGTCCGCCGCCACTTCCTTGCGCTGTTTCCAGCCTACATAGTTCAGCGAGTGCCGCACCAGATGCACGATACATAACTGCACTTCGGTTTGCGGAAAGATACTTTCAATTGCTTCGGGAAAACCTTTCAGTCCATCCACGCAGGCGATAAAGATGTCTTTGACCCCGCGATTCTTTAGTTCCGTCACCACTTGCAACCAGAACTTGGCCCCTTCGGTCTGCGCGATCCACAAGCCCAGCACTTCTTTCAGCCCACTCAGATTGATCGCAATCGCCAGGTAAATCGCTTTGTTTTTCACGTGTCCGCTGTCGCGCACCTTGAACTGGATAGCGTCCAGATACATGATTGGATAAACCGCGTCGAGCTGCCGGTTCTGCCACGTCTTCACTTCCTCAATCACTTCGTCCGTCACGCTCGAGATCAACGCCGGCGAGACTTCCACGTGGTAGATCTCCTCCAGATGCTGCTGGATCTCGCGGGTTGATAAGCCGCGCGCGTACAGTGAAATGATGTTTTGATCGAAGCCGGTGAAGCGTGTTTGATGTTTCTCGATGATCTGTGGTTCGAAGGTCCCGTTGCGATCCCGCGGCACCTCGATCGGTATCGTGCCAAAGCTGCCCTTGAGTGTCTTCGCGGACTTGCCATTGCGGGAGTTGCCGCTCTTATGCCCGGTCGCGTCGTGCTTTTCATAGCCGACATGATCGGTCAGTTCCGCCGCCATCGCTCGCTCCAACAACTGCTTCGTCAGTTGCTTCAACAGGCCGTTCTCGCCAATGATGTCCTCGGGCTTTTTGTAGTCCTTCAGTAGATTGTCAATGAGCTCGTTGTCTATGGTCATCTTTTTCTCCTGGACCAACCTTAACCGGTTAGTCGCTCAATGACCATTTACACAAAACTTTTTACACCCTCATTGACGGAAAAAGATGGACAAATTCAGGTGCCACGAGTAGGCTGATTCACATCTTTAGGGAGGTTCCTCATGTACCTTATTCCCGTCCTCTTCCTGCTGTTGTTGGCCGTCTTCTTTATATTCGTCAGACATCAATCAGGGCCTGTACAGAAAAGCAGAAGATCCCGCAACGAAGGCTGGCATGACTCCGGTTCAGAGTTTTCAATACTGCCAATCGCTCCGTCTCAGGACAATTCGGACATCTCATCGGACTCCGCTCATCAACCGAGTTACTTCGACGCTAGTCACACCACTGATAGTTTCGTGAGTACCGGTAGTGTTGATTACGGTAGCAGTAGCGCTGCCAGTGGTGCTCCAGGTAGCGCTCTCGCAGAGTCCGTCGATCGGAGTGGCGGCGGCGGTGATACCTACGACAGCCGAAGCGATTTCGATAGCAGCAGCGATGCCATCGGTGGCCTAGGTAGCGCTCTCGCAGACTCGGCCGATTGGAGTAGCAGCAGCGGTGACACACACGACAGCGGAACCGATTTTGGTAGCAGTAGTGATTTCAGTAGCAGTAGTGATTTTGGCAGCAGCGATTCCGGCAGCAGCTTCAGCGATGGAAGCAGCTAAAGAACGATCCGCACTAAATCCATGTTCATCTGTGGTCATTTATGACAGAAGATACAGTTGTCGTTCCTGAAGGTCACAAGGTGGTTGTTTTCCAACCGACCCCAAGGCCCTCCTTCGGCCGGGCAGAGTCGGGCTTCTGGATTCTGAATTTCGGCGATGGCGGTGATCTCAACGGAGCGCTCGACGTTGTCGACACTTTCGTCAGGAGCGCCGATCAACAGAACTTGATCTGGATCTTGCAGGCAAGTTTCCTGAATTCACTGGCGGACGTCGGCAAGTTCCTAGATCGTGTCCGGACTGTGATTGTGAACTCTCAAGGGAAGGTTGGACACTTAGCTGTCTTTGCCACCGAAGCCTCAAAACGCACAGACCTCATGCAAGCGTTTAGACAACTCGGTCTAGGAGTTCACTCCTCAAGTCCGGACGGCGCATGCTTCGTCGAAGTTCATCGTCCCGACGGAATCGTCATCGGCATGCCCGGCCCCGCCTTCGACGCTCAGTGAGCCCACCGCTTTGAGAACAGGAGTTGAGAATGGCCGCAGATATCCACACAGTTGCGCAGTTGTTGGGCCATAAAGACCTACGCATGGCCGCTCGCTATCAACACCTGAGTCCGGCATCCTAGCGGATGCGGTAGACCGTTTAGACACTGTTTTCGGGGAACTTCGTTACCAAGACGTTACCGTTCAAAAGGCGATTGCCGCAACAGCGACTGTAAGTTGTTGATGGCGTTTGGCGTCCCAAAAGCATTCCGACTTCGAGCCAGATTATTTCCTGGCTAAAGGAAATGGAAAGCCTCCGCAAATTGCTGCCTAATGTCTCAGGTATGCCGCTGGTTACGCGAAGTTGAGTCCGAGGTGATCATCCCATGAATGATTGGAATCATGAGAACTGATCCTTCGCTTCCCGCCAGCAACGGAAACATGAGGGCTGGCGTCCCGTACGGGAATCGAACCCGTGTCGCCGCCGTGAAAGGGCGGTGTCCTAGGCCGCTAGACGAACGGGACGCAGATGGTGAGTTGTTTCCACTCTAGCGCAAGCGCGTTACGTTAACGCACTGAGTTTGGGACTGTCAAACACGCCAGAAACATCTATAATGCCTGCCAGGGTTTTCTACCCCGTCCGTTCGAATCAAACAACAGGAGAAAACGTGATGCCAACCCCCTTTCGCCCCCGTTTACTTTGTCTGGCCGCAACATCGATCTTTCTCGCATGCACCGTTGCGTTCGCTCAACACGACCCCAGCGGCGGCATGATGGGTGGCAGCGTCGAACGCTCCAGTAAGCCGGCAGCAAAACCCGCAAACAAACCGGCATCATCAACAACTCCCAGAAAACCAACAACCACACGCCGTCCCACAACAACTCCAACTACCAGCGCCGACTCCTATTACAAACAAGGCGAGGCACTCTACAACACGCAGAAATATCGCGAAGCGCTCGAGCTTTATTTAAAGGCCACGGAAATCAATCCCTCCATGGCCTCAGCTCTCTACCGCGTCGGTTGGATCTACAACGATCTCGAAGATTATGAATCGGCTTTGGATCCACTTGGCCGAGTCGTCGCCCTCCAGCCAAACAACGCAGCCGCACATTTCGAGTTGGCATACGCCTACCGCAAGCTCGAACGGTACACTGACGCACTACCTCTATTCCAGCAAACAATTCGCATCAAACCCGACTACGCAGGCGCACATTACGAGATCGGGTGGATTTATAACGAGCAGAAGAATTACACAGGGGCCATCGAAAGCCTGAGGCGAGCTCTTAGCTACCGCAGCGACTATGCCGAAGCACTGACGGAACTCGGTTACGCTTATAAAAACCTCGAGCGCAACGATGAAGCAATTCAAGCGTACCAGCAAGCCATTCGCCTGAAGCCAGAAAAGGGCGCCGCATATCTCGGCCTCGCCGACGTCTATTACTACAACACAAAAAAGTTCGCCGAAGCTGCGAACGCTTACAAACAGGGTCTCCAATATTCACCTAACAACGCTACCGCCCGCTACAACCTCGGCTGGTGTTACAACGACGCCGAGCGCTATCCGGAAGCAATCGACCAACTACGCGAGGCGGTTAAGTTGCGACCCACGTATCCAGAGGCCTACAACGAAATGGGCTACGCTCTTCACCAACTGAGCCGTTTTGGGGAAGCGGTGCAGCAGTATCAGACTGCCATCCGGCAAAAGGCCAATTACCCTTCGGCCCACTACAACCTCGGCATGTCGTTCGTCGCGCTCAACAATCGCAACGCAGCCCTGGAGCAATATCGCATTCTCCAGCGCATCGATGCGGCGCGCGCGACAAAACTTTTCCGTAACATCAAGTAGACATCTCAAGCGCGCAACGCTTCATCACAATTCGCGATCAACCGTCTCCTCAGAGCGTCACCTTTTCACTGGTTTCGGTAATACAGCATTAGGGTCTCCCCGCGCCGGCAGTGTCTCCGCCTACCGGCATCACCGTTTCGACTTCTTTCTGTAAGTAGACGTCTGGTCCAAACCGTCCCGGATACGCCGCGCGTTTGTCCGTCGCTCGACGTGTGCTTACGAACCGAACGAGGTTTACGATGAACTCTTTTGCCAGACCAAACGAATACCAACCGACAATCATTGAAAGTGGACTCTTGATCGGCAGACTCGCTGTCCAGATCGAGTTTCTAAAAAACGAACTCAAACGAGCTTGCGACGACTTCAAAACGGATCCTGCGGCGTTCGTTACACGCTTCAGACACGACGTATCGCAGCGCATTAAGAAGTTGCTCGCAACGCCTCATGCGATACCGGCGTTTCTCACGGCGGTTGTAGCCATCACCTCCGTCGTGATGCTTGTTGTTCTCGTCGATGAGTCGGGTGTGTTGCGGCCGAAGCCTGACGATGCAAACGAATCTCCTGTGGAATTGGTGATGTTGAACCTGTCGCCCAGTCAGGATAGTTCGAAGCACTCCAGCATCGGGCTGAATGGACCAGGGCGCGTAGGTTTTCGAAGTGGCAAGGGCGAGGGCTCTGGCCCAACACCACAACGCGCGCAGGGAGGCGGAGGTAGTGGCGATCGCAATCCATTGCCCTCGCAAGCCGGAAAGATACCGCCTCCATCAAACGTTTCTGCCGCCATACCCGTGACGCCTCCCGTTACTCCCGCGCTTCCGGTCGCGGGCACCGATATCGATCCCGCGCTTTGGAAGGA
Organism: Pyrinomonadaceae bacterium; assembly: GCA_035571655.1. GTDB lineage: Bacteria > Acidobacteriota > Blastocatellia > Pyrinomonadales > Pyrinomonadaceae > PSRF01. The sequence continues at coordinate 32,880 of DATNCH010000263.1, read as the reverse complement.
TCTCAAAGCACCGGTGTACGGCGATCCGAGGTCACAGTCTGAAATACCGTCCAAAGGTCCTGGCGAAGGTGGGGCATTCGGATCGGGCAAAGGAACGGGTATCGGCGAAGGTAACGGGCCGGGGGTTGGACCAGGACAAAATGGAAATACCGGTGGTGGTTCCAGGCAAACCGGCTGTTGCGGGGAGAGTGGCGGATCTGATGAAGGCGCAAACCGACCCTTCTCGATAGGCGAGGTTGACCAGAGAGCGCGGCTCCTGTTCAAACCAGAACCGCAGTACACGGAAGAGGCGAGGCGCAATCAAGTAACCGGGACTGTCATGCTGCGCGCCATCTTTTCGAGCGCGGGTGCAGTTGAAGAAATCCGAGCGGTGCGCACGCTTCCATTCGGACTCACGGAAAAAGCAATTGCCGCCGCGCGTCAGATAAAGTTTGCTCCGGCGATTAAAGGCGGGCATGCGGTGTCGGTTCACATGCAGTTGGAGTATAACTTCAATCTTTATTGAGGTTTTCTCTGCGGTCCTCTGCGTATCTCTGCGGCCTCTGCGCTTAACGTCAGATCAACGCAGAGAACGCAGAGATACGCAGAGGGCCGCAGAGAAAAGCGTGCAAGTTCCCCCACGCTCCCCGTTCTACCTGCAACGGGAACCACAGGTCGATAATCGGGTTCTAACAACGTACAGGAGGACACGATGTTCAAAGAGTTCTTTCCCAAGTCGTTTGTGCTGCTCGCACTCGGCATTCTCACGATACCCGTTGCCCTTGCTTTGTACTCGCCGGCAACAGTCGTCTCAGCTCAGACGGGCGAGACGTCCGGCGCGCTCACCGTCGTCGATGCGCAGGGAAGAGCGCAGTCGATGTGTCCTTTAAAGCACACGGACGTGAAGGCCGACATCAGTGGTTTCATATCGCGCGTCACCGTCACACAGCAGTTCGAAAACCCGTTCAAGGACAAGATCGAAGCAGTTTACACGTTCCCTCTGCCGCAAAACGCGGCCGTCGACGACATGACGATGCTCATCGGCGAGCGGACCATCAAGGGAAAGATTCTCCCACGCGAAGAGGCACAGGCGGTCTACGAAGCCGCCAAGTCGAGCGGCAAAGTCGCGAGCCTGCTCGATCAGGAACGTCCAAACATCTTCACGCAGTCGGTCGCAAACATCCTTCCGGGCGAGAAGATCAAAATCACCATCAGTTATGTCGAAGTACTCAAGTATGACGAAGGATCGTATGAATTCGTGTTTCCGATGGTTGTCGGTCCACGTTACGTGCCGGGAACACCCACTGGTGAAAGCCAGGGCAATGGTGGTGCCTCCGATACAGATCGAGTTCCTGATGCGTCGCGCATAACTCCGAAGGTCGCGCCGGCCGAGATGCGAAGCGGTCATGATATTTCTCTCGAAGTGAACCTCGACGCGGGACTGATCGTCGAGGACGTTTCGTCTAAGACACATGCGATCGACATTCAGCGTCCGACCATTCGCACCGCACGGCTCAAGCTGAAGGACAGTGCAACCATTCCCAATAAAGATTTCATTCTTCGTTACGACATCGCCGGCAAAGCGGTCCAGGATGCGTTGCTGACGCACGCTTCTGATAAAGGTCGCTTCTTCACGTTGATCCTCCAGCCGCCCGAACGTGTCGCGGCAGAAGAGGTGACGCCGAAAGAGTTGGTGTTTGTGCTCGACACTTCCGGATCGATGTCCGGGTTTCCGATCGAAAAGGCGAAGGAAACCATGAAGCTGGCGCTGGATAATCTGTATCCGTCAGACACGTTCAATCTGATCACGTTTGCGGGCGACACGCACATCCTCTTTCCGCGCCCGGTCCCGGCGACCAAACAGAACCTGAGCCGCGCGCAAGCGTTCCTTCAGTCACGTTCGGGATCGGGTGGCACCGAGATGATGACCGCGATCAGGGCGGCGCTCGCGCCGTCTGACGATCAGTCGCACGTCCGCATTGTTTGTTTTATGACTGACGGTTACGTCGGAAACGATATGGAGATCGTCTCCGAGATTCAGAAACATCAGAACGCGCGTGTGTTTTCGTTTGGTATCGGCAACGCTGTGAACCGATTTCTGTTGGACAAGATGGCCGAGTATGGACGAGGCGAAGTCGAGTACGTCAATTTAGACGACGACGGTTCCGCGGCAGCGCGCCGATTCCACGAGCGCATTCGTAATCCATTACTGACTGACATTTCGATCGATTGGAACGGACTGCCGGTGGCCGACGTGTATCCACAACGGATTCCAGATCTTTTCGGAGCGAAGCCTTTGATCCTGACCGGACGGTTTACAAATGCCGGCCGCGCGACGATTCGTTTAAAAGGAAAGATGGCTGGCAGCGATTTCGTGCGCGAGATTCCGGTGGAGTTTCCCGAGACGATGGCTTCACATGACGTGCTTGCGCCACTGTGGGCCCGCGCGAGAATCGATAGCTTGATGGGCGAGGATTACCTCGGCGCGCAGGCCGGGAAGATGCAAGGCGCGTTGAAAGATACGATCACGCAGCTTGGGATCGAGTATCGGTTGATGACGCAGTTTACTTCCTTCGTGGCAGTCGAGGAGATGATCGTCACGGATGGTGGCCAGCCGAGGCGAATCGATGTGCCGGTTGAAGTTCCCGCGGGCGTGGACCGCGTTGCAAGCGGCGCTGAGCCTGCGCGATTCATGAGCTACGGACTGCTTTCCACCGGCTTATCGAAGAGTTCAGCTCGTGGCCGTGTGGGTGGTGCTGGTGGTGGTGCTAATAGCCCCCCGGTTGTCGGGAGCATAATAGTGGCACCGAAGCCAGTTGCTTCCGCGGCAGTAGCCGATGCAACGACGTTACCTGAGGTCATTGGTGGCGAGGTGCGACAGAAACTCCACGCTTCAGTGTTAGCGGTCGTGGAGAGGCTTAAAAACAAACAGAATTCTCCGGCCGCCGATGAGTCGAAGTTTGTTCGCGACGGTAAAGCTGAAGTGCAGATCTGGTTAGCTGACAGGTCGGCGGAGACTTTGGCGAAACTGAAGGAGCTTGGCGTCGAAGTAGTTCTCGACCCGAAGAATTCAAACATGATTGTCGGGCGTCTCCCGATCGAGAAGCTCGAAGAGTTGTCGACGCTGAAGTTTGTAAGATATGTGGCGCCGCAAGTTTCGAGGTAACTACCATGATTAGATTCAGTAATCCTTTAGACAATATCCGGGTCGCATCGCCGTGCAACGCGGATTGGGACGAGATGTTCGGCAACGACCGCGCGCGGTTCTGCGGGCAGTGCAACTTGAATGTCTACAACTTGTCGTCGATGACGAGGGAAGAGGCGGAGTTGCTGATCGGAAGAACTGAGGGACGTTTGTGTGTGCGGTATTTCCGCAGAGAGGACGGATCCGTTATGACTCAGGATTGTCCCGTCGGGTTGCGAGCGTTTCGACGACGGATGTCGTATGTTGCTCGGGCGGTAAGTTCGGCGGTGCTGGGGTTTCTTGCGGGTTTTGGGTTTTATCAGTTCAGGCCGCGTCCGCATTATACGATGGGCGTGATGATCGATCGACGAGTTCTCCCTGTGGTCCAACCGCCGCAGGTGATCGAAGAGCCAGTGGAGCCACGTATGGGTCGGGTTATTGTAGGTAAGATGGGTTTTACACCAACACCACCCAAGCCCCGTAAGCCAGCACAGAGGCAATAGGCTTCTTCCTGGTTAGCCACAAAAAGGCACATAGGAACACAAGTAACCGAAAGGGAACTTCTTTTGTGTTCCTTTATGTGCCTTTTTGTGGCTATAGTTCTGTTGTTCGCATGGCACTCGTAATGAAATTTGGTGGGACGTCTGTTGGTGACGCCGCTGCCTTTGAGAATGTTGCGCGCATCGTTGCGACGCAACGCGATGCGGCGCCTGTTGTCGTGGTGTCGGCGATGAGTGGCGTCACTGACAGTCTGCTTGCGGCGACGACACTCGTATCACTCGAAAAAACATTTCGTCGTCACGAAGCCGCCGCGAGAGAACTGCTCTCGAAGACCAAAGCAGAAGAGTTTGTTGAGTACGTCAACAACGCCTCGCGTCGTATTGCTCAACTGCTCGAAACGCTGAGCGATGAAACAATTCGCAAAGCCATACAGGACTCGATCGTTTCATTTGGTGAGACCCTTTCGAGCGCACTACTCGCGGAAGTACTCAACGAGCGCGGAGTCGCAGCGCGACAGGTTGACGCGCGTCATTGCATCATCACAGACGAGGAATACACTTGTGCGGCGCCGTTGATCTCTGCAACGTTTGCGCATTCCCAACAAGAGTTGCGGCCGTTTCTCGAAACCGGCGTCATCCCTGTTCTCGGAGGCTTTATCGGAGCGACACTCAACGGAGCTACAACTACGCTCGGGCGCGGAGGTTCGGATTACACGGCAGCAATTATCGGCGCGGCGCTCAGCGCGAGTGAGATACAGATCTGGACCGACGTCACGGGAGTGTTAACCGCCGATCCGCGCGTCGTTCCGGAAGCGCAGACGATCGAGCGACTGTCGTACAGTGAAGCTGCCGAGCTCGCTTACTTCGGCGCGAAGGTGCTGCATCCAAAAACAATTCAACCCGCGATCGAGAGTTGCATCCCGGTGAGGATCTGCAACTCCCGCGCGCCGCAAGAACCCGGCACGCTGGTTGGACCAGAAACAGAGACGTCGCCCCGCACCGTCAAAGCGATCGCGCACAAGTCAGGCGTGACTACGGTTCAGATCAGTTCGGCGCGGATGCTTGGCGCGTACGGATTTCTACGCGCTCTGTTTGAAGTTTTTGATAGGCATCGCACGGTCGTCGACGTTGTCACGACGTCGGAAGTGAGCGTGTCGCTTTCGTTGGACGATGCGGAGAGGCTTCCGGAGATCGTCGAGGAACTCGAACTACTGGGAACCGTGCGAGTCGAGAAAGGGCGCGCGATCGTTTGTGTTGTTGGAGAGGGATTGAGAGGGACGCCGGGTATCGCAGGCAAAGTGTTCAGCACGATTAGCGACATCAACGTGTCGCTGATCTCGCAGGGCGCTTCGAGCATTAATTTTACGTTTGCGGTAGAAGAAGAACGCGTAAACGAAACGGTCAGAAGATTGCACGAGGCATTTTTTAGCCACTAAAAGGCACAAAAAAGCACACAAAAAAGAGCTGAATGAATCTATTCGAACTAACACGCGAGCTCATTGATATTCCGTCGCTTACGGGAGAGGAAGCACAAGTCGGTCATTATCTGTCGGAGTATCTCGTGCAGCTCGGCTATCGTGTCGCGCAGCAGCAGATCGCTGAGAACCGGTTCAATGTCATTGCAAAGACTGCCCATGCGCCGTACGTCTTCTTCTCGACACACATGGACACCGTGCCACCTTTTATCGCATCGAGCGAGGATGAGGAGTTCATTTATGGCCGCGGCTCGTGCGATGCGAAGGGAATCATCGCGGCGCAGATTTTTGCCGCCGAGCGTTTGCGCCGCGAGGGAATGAGTGCTGTCGGGCTGCTGTTTACGGTTGACGAAGAACTCTCGAGCCTTGGTGCGCAAGCTGCGAACAATCTCGGTGAAGCACGAGAGTGCCGGTATCTGATCAACGGCGAGCCGACCGATAATCGATTAGCCACCGGCACCAAAGGGTCTATGCGCGTGTTCATCACGACTGAAGGCCGTGCGGCGCACTCCGCGTATCCCGAAGCCGGCGACTCCGCGATCGAGAAACTGCTCGACATTTTGCAAGACATTCGTACGATTGAGTGGCCTGGCGACAATTTCTTCGGCGCTACAACGTGCAATATCGGCGTACTGACAGGCGGGACGCGGCCGAATGTAATTGCAGATAAAGCGCGCGCGGAATTGCAAATTCGGCTCGGGATCGATATAGAGCACGTCACGGGATTAGTTGAAAAGGCGGTCGCGGGTCGTGGACGTCTCGAATATCCTTCGGCGCATAATCCTGTGCGACTGTTTTCGGTCCCGGATTTTGATGAATGCGTTGTTCGTTTCACGACGGACATTCCGTACCTCTCGAACTGGGGAAAACCGTTGTTGCTTGGACCGGGATCGATTCTCGACGCGCACACCGCTCATGAACGGATTTCGAAACGTGAGCTCGAAGCCGCAGTCGGTCTTTACATGAAGCTGGCGTATTCCACGATGATATGAGAGTAGCGTTACTCGGATATGGTGCGATGGGCCAACTTGTTGCCGCCGAAGCGCGCAAGGCAGGCGACGCGGTTGGAGTCGTTATTACTCGTCATACCGACGCGTCACTGAGTGTCGAACAATTATCAGAAAAGCTGCGTGGACACGACGTCGCGATCGACTTCACGGTTGGCGAGGCCGTGCTGAAAAATATTGAGGCGTGCGCGCGAGCCGGGGTTAGTTTGGTTGAAGGAACAACGGGCTGGAAACAACACGAGTCGCAGGCAAAACAGATCTTGGCTGAACATTCCGGCGCGATGGTCTACGGTGCAAACTTCTCGATCGGAGTTAATCTGTTTTATCGCATCGTCAAGCAGGCTTCGGCGCTGTTCGCAGCCGTCGATGGTTTCGCGCCGTTCATCGAAGAAGCGCATCACAACCGCAAGCGTGATGCGCCTTCCGGCACCGCTCTGAAGCTGCGCGACCTGATGTCGGAACATCTTGGACCAGGGATTCCGACGTCGTCGACGCGCGCGGGTTACATTCCCGGCACGCATCGAGTCGGTTTCGACTCCGAAGCCGATCAGGTTCTGCTCACGCATACTGCGCGTTCTCGACAGGGCTTTGCGAGTGGCGCGGTATTGGCGGCTCATTGGATTGTTGGACGCGCCGGCGTGTTTGAGTTCGGAGACGTGATAGAGGAAATATTAGCCGCAGATAAAATCAGGAGGACGCTATGACATTACAACTCGACTGGCTTCGCGGATGTGCGACGGCTCTTGTGACTCCGTTTACAAGCGACGGCGCGGTTGACGAGAAACGCTTGCGTGAGTTGATGGAATACCAGATCGCCGGCGGCGTCCGCGTGCTCGTTCCATGTGGCACGACCGGCGAGAGCGTCACGATGTCTGACGACGAAAACAGATTCGTCATTCGCACCACGGTTGAACTGTCGCGCGGGCGTGCGAAAGTGATCGCCGGCACCGGGAGTAATTCAACGTCCGTTACGATCGAGCGCTCGAAGGCTGCGCGTGAACTCGGCGTCGACGGCGTGTTGACAGTCGCTCCTTATTACAACAAGCCAACACAGGAAGGACTCTACGCGCACTTCCGTGCAATCGCGGAAGCTGTCAACGGTCTGCCCGTTGTTATCTACAACGTTCCGGGACGCACATCTTCGAACATCTCCGCCGACACCACGCTCCGTCTCGCGCGCGACTGCGACAACATCGTCGCCGTGAAAGAAGCGTCAGGCAATCTCTCGCAGATCATGGAGATCCTGCGTTCGCGGCCGGAAGGCTTTCGCGTCATCTCAGGCGACGACGCGTTGACGCTGCCGATGATCGCGCTCGGCGCGGATGGTCTGATATCAGTCGCATCAAACGAAGCTCCGAAGTTGATGTCGGAACTCAACGATCACGCGCTTGCGGGCAACTGGGATGAAGCACGTGCGCTGCACTATCGCCTGTTGCCGTTGATGGAAGCGAACTTCATCGAGTCGAGCCCTGGTCCAGTGAAGGCGGCGATGGCGTTGATGGGTCTGCTCGAAGAGAATCTTCGTCTACCGCTTGTCCCTGTCCAGGAGAAGACGCGCGCGCGAATGCGCGAAGTTTTGAACGAACTAGGATTGTTGAAGGAAACTTCGCATGCAGTTGCGTGAACAGATCGAGGCGATCGCTGCACGCCAGACCCTTGGGAAAGTTGGTCAGTTTACGCCCGACGACCGCGCAGTGTTCGACGAGCTGAAACGTGCGCTCAATCGCGGCGAAGTTCGTGCTGCTGAAAAAACTGAGAGCGGGAAGTGGCTCGTAAATGCCTGGGTCAAGCAGGGGCTGCTGCTCGGTTTTCGCATGGGTGCGATCGCCGACGTTTCTGAGGCGGGCGAGGTTTTCAAGTTCTTCGATAAAGATACTTTTCCCATGCGCCCGACGACGATCGAGGACAATGTGCGAATCGTTCCGGGCGGTTCGACGATCAGAGACGGCGTTTACATCGCATCGGGCGTTGTTTGTATGCCGCCGATGTTTGTGAACGCAGGCGCGTATGTCGACGAGGGTACGATGATCGACAGCCACGCGCTCGTCGGTTCGTGTGCACAGATCGGCAAACGTGTGCATATCTCTGCTGCCGCGCAGATTGGCGGCGTGCTTGAGCCGGTCGGAGCAGTGCCGGTGATCATCGAAGACGATGTGCTTGTCGGTGGCAATTGCGGAGTTTACGAAGGCACAATCGTTCGCGAACGCGCAGTGCTGGCGTCGGGGACAGTGCTGACGGGTTCAACTCCGGTTTACGATCTGGTTCGCGGCGAGATCTACCAGCGCGACACGGATGGACCACTCGAGGTTCCCGCCGGCGCAGTGGTTGTTTCCGGCGCGCGTGCCGTCACGACTGAGCGCGGGCGCAACTGGGGTCTTTCCCTATACGCGGCAATCATCGTTAAGTATCGTGACGAGAAGACTGACTCGGCGGTGCGATTAGAGGACTACCTGCGTTGAATAAGTTTGCGCCACCGAAACGACTACAAGGCATCCAGCGGAGTGTGATCCGCCGCATCCTCGATCGCGCAAAGCCGGGCAGCATCAATCTCGGATTGGGTGAACCCGATCTGCCGACGCCCGACGTGATTCGACGTGCGGCCGTCAAAGCTATTGTCGATGAGCAGAATGGGTACACGACTCATGCGGGGCTTTTGGCGTTGCGAGAAAAAGTGGCTGCTGAGTATTCGTACCTTGAGCAGAATCCGGATCGCGTCGTTATCACGGCGGGTTCGCAGGAGTCCATGTATCTCGCATTGCTCACGCTCGTCGAGGAAGGGGATGAGGTTCTGCTTCCGAATCCCGGATTCGTTGCGTATCCGACGATCGTGCAGATGGCTGGCGGCAAGTCGACGTTCTATCGCTTGCCGCGCGACACGGGTTTTGCTTTTGACGCCGATGAATTTCGGCGCGCACTGACGCCGCGAACCAAGGTTGTTGTTTGCACGAGTCCGTCGAATCCGAGTGGGCGCACGCTTTCGAAGAACGATCTGCTGAGTATTGCCGATGCCGTGCGAGATCACGGCGCGTATCTGATCAGCGACGAGATCTATCGAGAGCTTTATTACACGAGGGAGCGTCCGGAGTCGCTGTCGTCGTTTTCGGATCGCACCGTCGTGATTGGCGGGCTTTCGAAGTCGATGAGCATGACAGGCTGGCGGCTTGGTTGGTTGTGTGGCGAGGAGGCGCTGGTCCATGCGGCGCTCGTGTTGCACAGTTACGTGACGACGTGTGCGGCCACTGTTTCGCAGAAGGCGTCGCTGGTTGCGTGGTCCAGGGAGGCTGAAGACGCGCGTGCCGGATTTCGTGAGACGTTTCGCTCGCGACGCGATCACATGCTCGGATTGATCGAGTCGGAGTTGGGAATGCGAGCGGTGGAGCCTGACGGCGCTTTTTACACGATGCTCGACGTTGGCGATTATGGTACGTCGATGGAAGTTGCGGAAGCGTTGTTGGAAGAGCGAGTGATTACGGTTCCGGGTGGAGGGTTTGGAAGTGAAGCCGAAGGGTTCCTCCGCGTCTCGTTTTGTGCAGACCACGAAACGTTAACCGAAGGTGTTAGAAGAATTAAGAGAGGTCTGGAGTCGTTACGTTAACCTCTGCGATCTCTGCGTATCTCTGCGCTCTCTGCGTTAAGAGCAGATTGGAACGCAGAGGACGCAGAGATACGCAGAGATCGCAGAGAAGAAATAACTATGAGCAAGAAATACAGAGTTGGAATTCTTGGTGCGACGGGGATGGTGGGGCAGAGGTTTATTCAACTGCTCGTGGACCATCCGCAATTTGAAGTTACGGCCGTGGCAGCGTCTGATCGATCGCAGGGGAAGACTTACGGCGAGGCGTGTACGTGGAGACTCGGTGGAGAAATGCCGTCGTTCGTTCGATCGATGCGGGTGCAACCGCCGGCGCCTCCGCTCGATTGTGATCTCGTCTTTTCGAGTCTGCCGGGCGACATCGCGCGCGAGACGGAAGGAAGCTTTGCGGCGGCCGGGTATCCCGTCATCAGCAATTCATCTGCGTATCGCATGGATGAAGATGTCCCGCTGCTCATTCCTGAAGTGAACCACGAGCACCTCGGCCTGATCGAAAAACAGAAGCGACGCTATCCGTCGGGTGGCTATGTCGTCACGAATCCGAACTGTTCGACAATCATGCTGGTGCTTGCGCTCGCGCCGTTGCATGCGGCGTTCGGCATTTCTGCGGTTGCGGCGACGACGTTGCAGGCGCTGTCCGGGGCGGGATATCCGGGTGTCGCTTCGCTCGACATCCTCGACAACGTTCTACCTCACATAGGTGGAGAGGAAGAGAAGATCGAAATCGAGACAAAGAAGATTCTCGGGCGGTTTGCGAATGATGCGATCGAGTTTGCGCCGATGGCGGTTAGTGCGCAGTGTCATCGCGTGAACGTCACGGACGGACACATGGCTGCGGTGCGCGTGAAGTTCGCGCGCTCCGTCGAGCTGAAGGAATTGCGCGAGTCGCTGGAATCGTTTAGTTCGTTGCCGCAGGAACTGAAGTTACATTCAGCGCCCGAAAGGCCGATCGTTGTTCGTGACGAGCCGGATCGACCACAACCGAAGCTGGACCGTGATGCGGGTGACGGAATGACGATTACTATCGGGCGGTTGATGCCGGATGCGGTGCTCGATTATCGGTTTGTAGTGTTGAGCCACAACACGATCCGCGGCGCGGCTGGAGCGGCGATATTAAATGCGGAACTGCTGATTGCCAGAGGTCAGTTGTAGACAGGATTATCAAGATTTTTTCATGATTAACAACTTGCTCATTACCTTGTGTTTGATCTTGTGCTTTTGTGTTCCTGTTTCGGCACAAACGGCCGCGAAGCTCGACGATCAGGTGAAGCCGCTTATTGGGTCGTTCAAGGGGAAGGTGAGTCTGTTTGCCAGGAACCTCGATACTGGTGAGACGTACGGGCTAAATCCCGATGAACGTGTGCGGACGGCGAGTACGATCAAGATTGCCGTGATGATCGAAGCGTTTGCACGCGTCAACGAAGGGAAGGCGAAGTGGACCGACGAAGTAGTCCTCACTAAAGAGAAGAAAGTTTCCGGCTCAGGTATCCTCACCGAGCTTTCAGACGGACTCAAGCTCACGCTGCGCGACGCGATCAACCTGATGATGATCCTTAGTGACAACACGGCCACAAATCTCGTGCTCGACGTCCTCACCACCGATGCAGTCAACGCGCGGATGGAGTCGCTTGGCTTCAAACAGATCAAGATCAACCGCAAGGTCGGCAGCGGCGGCGAAAGCACAGCGGGCAAAGATCCCGAGAACAAGAAGTTCGGTCTCGGCGTTACCACGCCGCGCGAGATGGTTTTGATAATGGAGAAACTCGAGCGCGGCGAAATCATCAACCCGACAGTCTCGAAAGAAATGATCGATCTGATGAAACGCGAACAGGATCGCAACGCGATCGGAAGATCGTTGTGGGACGTTCCGATGGCGAGTAAGTACGGCGCGCTCGATCGCCTGCGCAGCGCTGTCGGAATCCTCTACCTGAAGAACGGAAAGGTCGCGATGGCGATCTCTTGTGACGACATGCCCGAGACGATGTGGTCCGTCGACAACCCTGCATACCTGCTGATGTCGAAATTATCTGAAGTGCTCGCCGAAGGACTCACGAAGAAGTAAACGTACAAAATTTTGGTTCGCGATTAATGCGACTCGCGTGGCTCATCTGCCGAGCTCATTCACTCACAATCCGAAAACCTAAATCTCTGAACTGAGAATTTTCGGATTTGTCTACCTCGACCTATCGAGATTCCACACACCCCATTTTGGAATAGTTTCTGCAAGTCATCGATCGACGCTCGCAACTGCATGCAGTGTCGCAGCCGCTGCGAGCACACTTTCGGAAAACACAAAAGTCAATCGTTACAAAATTTCGTAGCAAACGCTTCCGGCGTTTAAGTAGAACTATGTTCAAGTGGAGGTCCTATGAATAAGTTTCGCCCCTCTAAACTCGAGCGACTCTCAATCATCAGTGCGTTCTGCTTCATGCTGTTGATGTCGAGTGTTGCTTTTGCCCAGACCGGCTCTTCCTCGCTTCGAGGAACCGTGACTGACGCGCAAGGTCGCGCAGTCGCGGGCGCCAACGTCACCCTCACGAATCAGGAAAAGAACTTCACCCGCACCCAAACGACCAACGACGACGGGCTCTACGTCTTCACCTCCATTCCCCCCGGCACTTATCGCCTCGAGATACAGGCCGCGGGTTTCAAGAAGGCCCAGGCGGCGGAGGTCCAGGCCCAAATCGATACTCCCGGCACGTTCAACGTGCAATTGGAAGTCGGCAACATCGCCGAAACAGTCAGCGTGATCGCGGGCGCAGACGCTCCGATCAATACGAGTGATGCTACGATCGGCAACACCTTTGAATCGCGTCGCATAACGGAGCTCCCACTCAACGCCAACAACGTAGTCGGACTGCTTTCACTGCAACCCGGCGTCACGCGCACCGGTTTCGTCAACGGCGGCCGTAGCGACCAGGCAAACATCACGCTCGACGGCGTCGACGTCAACGAACAACAAAACGGCCTGGACGTCGTGACAAACCAGGCGTTTTCAAGCGTGCTGCGCGTACTGCGCGAAGCAACGCAGGAATTCCGCGTCGTCACCACCAACCCCAACGCCGACACTGGCCGTTCATCCGGCGCGCAGGTTTCACTCGCCACTAAATCCGGCACGAACGACTTTCACGGTTCGCTGTTTCAGTTCCACCGAAACACCGTGACGAGTGCGAACGACTTCTTCAACAACAAAGCCGGACGTTTCCAGCCGAACGATCCGCAAGTGCTCAGTGGCACCGCAACCGCCGGCGAACCGCGACTACCACGTCCGCAGCTTCTGCGAAATTTCTTCGGCGGCTCGGTCGGTGGTCCAATCAAACAAGACCGCGCGTTCTTCTTCTTTGCGTATGAAGGTTTTCGCGAAGCGACCTCTTCGCAGGGCTTGCAGGTTGTGCCGCTACAACACGTGGGCCAGGGCATCATTCGTTACCGCACGGCGAGTGGCGCCAGTGATCCATCCTGTCCGGCAGGTACGCCATCGGGTTTCCGCTGTTTGAATGCCGCGCAGATCAATGCCGCTTACCTCGCGGCGAATGGCGTCACTCCCGGCGTAAACCCGGTTGCGCTCGCCTTCCTCACAGACAAAACGCAACGCTACGTCGCGAACGACACGACAGTCGGCGACGGTATCAACACGGGCGGCTACCGCTTCAACGCACCAACGCCAACCACCTTCGACACGTATGTTCTCAAGCTTGATTTCAACTTAACCGACAATCAAACGCTGTACGTGCGTGGTAATTATCAGGAAGACAACATCGGACAGATTCCAATTTTTCCAGACGTTCCCGCGCCATCGATCTGGTATCACCCGAAGGGCTTTGCGCTGGGCCATTCCTGGACCGCATCGAGCAGGCTGGTCAACCGGTTCACTTACGGTATGACGCGCGCTGCTTTCACCAGGAAAGGTGACTTCGACGCAAACAACATTCAGTTTCGTTTCATCTTCAACCCGGTGTTGACGCCCGCTCTCACGCGCGTCACGCCGGTCCACAACTTCGTCGACGACGTTACTTTCGTCAAAGGCAATCACACGCTTCAGTTTGGCGGTAATGTTCGTTTGATCAAGAACACGCGACAGTCGTTTCAAAATGCGGTTGACGTGTTGACGACTAATCCATCGGGTTACGCGGCGTCTGCAGCAGTGCTCACGTCGGCTGGGCCCGACGGCACGGGCAACGCTATCTTCCCGGACGTCGCCGGTAGCTCGGTGACCCCGCTGCGAAATATTCTTTCCGCAGTGATCGGTCGCTTCTCCCAATACACAGGAAACTTCGCTTACGATCAAACTGGTCACATCCTTCCGACAGGTTCATCCGCAGATCGAACCTTTGCGACTCAGGAATACGAGGCGTACTGGCAGGATCAATGGCGCATGCAACACAACCTGACGGTCACTTACGGCGTGCGCTGGAGCACTTCAACTCCGGTGTATGAGGTAAATGGTTTTCAAACTCAGCCGACCGTGAGTTTGGGCGAATACTTCGACCGGCGAAGACGCAGCGCGGATCAGGGAGTTCCTTTCAACGATCCGATCTTTCTAGACCTTTCCGGAAAGACGAACGGACGACCCGGTTTTTACCATCAGGACTGGAACAACTTCGCACCCGTAGTCGCCGTGGCATGGCAACCAGAACTGCCCGATAACTTCTGGGGCAAGCTCATCGGACGTGAAGGGCGTTCGGTGTTTCGTGCTGGTTTCCGTACTACGTTCGATCGCGTCGGCAGCGCTCTCGCGGTTAACTTCGATCTGAACAACCAGCTCGGGTTCGCTTCGGCGCTGGCCATCCCTGTCAACACTTACAACGTCAGCACGAACCTGGCGCCGCTCTTTACCAGTCTTGGAATGGACGTAAGAACGCTGCCGGGAATCGCGGGTAACTTCCAAAACCAAATCTCGTTCCCTCTCAGCCAACTACCGAGCGGCGCGGAGAGAATCGAGACTTCGCTTGACGACACGCTCATCACGCCGATCAACTACAGCTTCAACCTCTCCTACGCGAGGGAATTCAAGCGCGGACTCTCAGTCGAGGCGAGTTACGTTGGCCGCTTCGCGCGCAACCTGCTCTTACAGCGCGACATCATGCACTTCAACAACCTTCGCGATCGCATCTCCGGGCAGACTTTCTACGAAGCGATGCAAGCGTTGATCGATTACCGGTATGCGGGCCTGCCCATCACAGAGGTTGGAGCATTACCGTTCTTTGAAAACGTGTTGCCGGGAATCGCAGGCACGTTCACAATCCTGGGCCAAAGCCAGACACTCACGGCGACACAGGCCGCTTACAGACGAATTGCTCTGCCTTCCGTTGGAGGACAGAACATTACTGACTACACGTTCCTGCAGTCGAACGCCCTCTGGGACGACAGGCCTCGGTCCATCTTTAACAACACTTTCGTACATCCGCAGTACGCGGCCCTCAACACGTGGTCCACGTTTGCGATGTCGAACTACAACTCGGCACAAATCAGCGTCCGCCAGCGCATGTCCAACGACGTCGTTTTCGATTTCAACTACACATTGGCCCATTCGCTGGACAATGCGTCAGGTCTCCAGAACACGGGGAACTTCGGAACCGCGTCGCTGATCTTCAATCCGTTGAATCCCAACCTGAATTACGCGAGTTCGGATTTCGACGTTCGTCACAACATCACGGCCAACTGGATCATTGGTTTGCCTTTTGGCCGTGGCAAGAAGTTCCTTAGCGACCCCGGAAAAGTTGTCAACGGCATTCTTGGCGGTTGGGACATGACCGGAATCCTTCGCTGGAACTCAGGATTGCCGACGCAGGTGCCGCTCGCAGGTGGCGGAACAGCGCCGGCGCGACCATTCGCATTTCAACGTTGGGCCACCAACTGGCAGATCTCGTCAGGTATGGTTAGCGTTCGTCCGATCCAAACGTCGCCAGGGGATTTCAATGGCGAGCCAAACTTGTTTGCTGATCCCACGGCCGCGTACCAGAGTTACCGCGATCCCCGACCCGGTGAGGCCGGCGATCGCAACACGCTGCGCCAACCTGGTTACTTCTCGCTGGATGCTGGTCTGAACAAGACATTCAGAATGCCCTGGGAAGGTCATGAATTAACTTTCCGCTGGGAGGTTTTCAATGTCACTAACACGCAGACGTTCACCGGTTTCAATGGAACCGGTCTAAACACGGATCCTTTTATTTTTGGTGGTGCGCCGCCTCCGGGATTCGGACAATTGACGGCGACGCAGGTGCCGCTCGGTGAGACGAAGGCCGGTCGCTTGATGCAGTTCGGTTTGCGCTACGTGTTTTAGTAGCCACAAACAGCGCAAAACTCACGAGAGCTGGGGGGGAAACCTCCAGCTCTTTATATTGCATCGCGACTCCGGCTTTGCCTCAAAAAATCAGGTTCAGACTTGGAGGAGGTCAGTACCGTAACGCGGTAGCGTCGGGTCAGTCTCGAACATACAAAATTCTTTGCAAAATTGAGAGGCTCTACGTCGACCCGACGCTACCGCGTTACGGTACTGACCTCCTCCAATAATGACTTTCGACTCTTGAGGCAAAGCATCACGACTCCGGCTTTGCCTCAAAAAATCAGGTTCAGACTTGGAGGAGGTCAGTACCGTAACGCGGTAGCGTCGGGTCAGTCTCGAACATACGAAATTCTTTGCAAAATTGAGAGGCTCTACGTCGACCCGACGCTACCGCGTTACGGTACTGACCTCCTCCAATAATGACTTTCGACTCTTGAGGCAAAGCATCGCGACTCCGAATTTCTATAGACCTCCCAGAAATTTGGATATACTCTACGCACTACAGAACCGTCGATCCCGATTTGATTGTAGAAAAACCGTGTGTTTGGTGATGGTCCTTTTGAACACACCTCGCGGAATAATATCTGCAAGAGGTCGTTCCAAACGCAAATAGGTCCGTTCAGAGTTGGTTCCCGTCTTTTTTTGCAGGCTCTAAATAGTTCGAGCAAGAAGTTCAACAGTCACACTCTCGGAGGAACTTCATGAAAAGTAAAAAATTGCTACGAGATATTGTGCAGGGCTGGAGCATTTTCGTCCTGTTGTCGTTGTTTGCGGTCGCGGTGGTTGCGCAACAGGGTACTTCAACCGTGCGCGGTACGGTCGCGGACCCTCAAGGTAACGTGGTTTCCGGCGCTGCCGTGACACTAACCAACATAGGCACTGGCGCCACTCGCACGACCACGACTTCGGACGCTGGAGTATATGTTTTCGATATCATTGCCGTAGGAGATTACAAAGTCGAAATTGAAGCCGCCGGCTTCAAGAAGGGCGCGGTAACCGACGTCCATGCGTTGGTAGCGAAACCTGTCACGGTCGACGTAGTGCTCGAAGTCGGTAATGTGAATGAAACGGTTACCGTAGCTGCGGGCTCGGCTGAAGTATTAGTGAACAGGGATGACGCAACTCTCGGCAACAACTTTGTCACTAAGCAGATTACTCAGCTACCTCTCGAAGCTCGCAACGTTGCCAACCTGTTGTCGTTGCAACCCGGGGCGACCAGAGAGGGTTTCGTCGCTGGAGCGCGTGCGGACCAGTCAAACGTTACGCTTGACGGTGTGGATATCAACGAGGCTGAGACCAATCAAATCACAAACCCGAATACCGATCCGGCCGACAGTACGAACGCCTTGAACCTCGTCCCGGATCGTAGCACTGTGCTGCGGCTCAATGCCGAGGCGGTTGAAGAATTTCGCGTCACCACCACGAACGCCAACGCTAATCAGGGCCGATCTGGCGGCGCGCAGGTGGCGTTAGTAACCAAGAGTGGCACCAACGATTGGCATGGCGCGCTCTTCGAGTTCTATAGAACCAAGAAGTTTTCTGCGAATAATTTCTTTAACAACCTGTCGGGCATCGAGAAACCGGCGCTGATTCGTCACACTTTTGGCGGCGCCATAGGCGGGCCGATAATGAAGGACCGCGCCTTCTTCTTCTATAGTTTTGAAGGAGACCGAATTACTCGATCACAGCCGATCGAGACGCCGCGCAATGTCCCTCTGGCCAGCCTGGGCCGCGGAGAGGTCAGGTTCTTCGGTTGCCCGCAGGGCACAGATCCTGAGGCCTGTGGTGACACCATCCCCGCCACGCTGCAAACTCTGACCACCGCTCAGCTAAACGCTATTTACCCAACCGTCGATATGAATCCTGCGGCAATCGCGGTCCTTGCGGACGCTGCCGCCAGGTATCCGGCGAACGACTTTACAACTGGCGACGGACTGAACCACGCTGGTTTTCGATTCAACACTCCGCTTCCAGCCGAACGAAACTCTCACGTTGGAAAGTTCGATTTCAACCTGACCAGCAAACAGACGGCGTTTGTTCGGACCAACGTGATTTACGACTTAATCACTCAAGAACGGCAGTTCCCCGATACGCCGCCGCCGGTAATTTGGTCACACCCGATAGGCATTGCCGCCGGACATACGTGGACCTTGAACAACAGCATGGTGAATAACTTCCGTTATGGCTTCACGCGGGAGGCGTTCACCCAACAGGGAGATTCAGGTGAAAACCAGATTAGCTTCCGTTTCATATTTTCACCTCGCAGGTTTGAGCGTACCGTAACTCGCATAACTCCCGTTAACAACTTTACGGATGATTTGTCGTGGGTAAGGGGAAACCACAGCCTCGGTTTTGGCACGAACATTCGGCTGATTCGCAATCAACGCGATTCTTTTGACAACGCGTTCGACAATGCGATCACTAATCCTTCGTTCTATCAGGGCGGCGGAGCGACGGTTGTGGCGCCCATAACTAACTTGTTCCCGATTCCGGGAGCCACGACTGGCATCGAGAATGCCGTGACGGCCTTGATCGGCAGGTTTTCTGAGTACCATGCTCTATTCACGTTTGACAGGGATGGAACCCTGTTGCCTGCCGGTACGGCTGCGCAACGGGAGTTTCGCACGGAAGAATATGACGTTTATTTCCAGGACAGCTGGAAGATGTCACCCAATCTCAGCATTACCTATGGTCTGCGCTACAGCTACAGCACTCCGGTTTACGAGAAGAATGGGTTTGAAGTTAAGACGACCGTTCCTCTCTCGGATGTCTTCGAAGCAAGAAAAGAGGGTGCCGCCAGAGGCGTACCTTTCAATGATCCGTTGACGTTGGAGTTGTCCGGCAAGGCCAACAACGCGTCACCGCTTTACGACCCGGACAAGAACAACTTCCAACCTCGAATCGGAGTGGCCTGGTCACCTTCGTTCAAGAACGGTTTCCTTGGAAAAGTCTTTGGCAGAAACAATGAATCTGTCTTTCGTGGCGGGTTCGCCATTACCAACGACTACTATGGTCAACAACTCGCAGTTACTTTTGACCTCGGCAATACGTTGGGGTTCTCGTCCAGTCAGGATATTTCCGCTAACACCTTCAACCTGACGTCTCGGCTGGCGCCACTCTTTACCGGCTTTGCCCAGGACGTGAGATCGCTTCCCAGAATCGATAATCCGGGCAACATTACCTTCCCACGCACCCAACCGTTCGAGCCCAATCCTGCCGGCTTCGCGCAAGATCGGCGCATTGAAACGTCGTTGGATTCCAAATTGGTAGCCCCGATCAACTACTCGTGGAATGTCACTTACGAACGCCAATTACCAAAGGGTCTCGTTTTCCAGACTGCGTATATCGGCAGGCTGGCACGTAACCTCATCGCATCTCGCGACGTGATGGCCCTCAATAATCTCGTAGTTGGCGGCATGGATTGGTACACCGCAGGAGGGATTTTGGAAAGACTGCGCGCTGCAGGCACGCCTACCGACGCTGTCCAGCAGGTAGGTTACTTCCAGACTCTTCTGCCTGCGAACATCGCGCAGTTGATGAATTTAAATTACTTCGGAAACCCGTGGTTAGGGCCGGAGCTGGGTTGTACCTTCCCTGACGACTATTGTGTGCCGGAGAATCTGAACCAGACGCAGGCCGTTTACGACGTCGCACTCAACTTCTACGGCAACGACTGGACTGACACGCAGGACGTGATTGAACAGGGTCTGGATCGGAACATCTTTTTCCATCCGCAATATGGCGCCCTGTCAACTCACAGCAGCGTTGCTCGTTCCAACTATCACGCTGCGACAGTTAGTATCCGCCAGCGGCTGGGCACCAGCTTTGCTGCCGATTTCAACTACACGCTCTCACACTCGCACGACGATGCGTCGGGTCTTCAGACTGCCGATCAATTCGGTGGTGCGTTCATCCCTAATGCGCTTCGTCAAAGAGATAACTACGCGGAGTCGGATTTCGACATCCGCCACAACATCAACGCGAATGCCCTGTGGGACCTTCCGTTTGGACGCGGTCGAACCTACTTCGCCAACGCCGGTAAATTGGCAGATGCCGTTGTTGGTGGTTGGCAACTCACTGGAATCTTCCGCTGGAACTCCGGTTTGCCGATCAGCACTCCGTTCGACAATGCTCGCTGGGCCACTAACTGGAACGCGCAGAGCAATTCGGTAAGAACTACAGACATCCAGCCTTGCCCGGCCCGAGGAGGCCGGCTCTTTGATGCCTGTTTGCTCGAGTTCTACAGAAGCTTGCGCAATCCGTTTCCAGGTGAGACCGGCGATCGAAACGTGTTCAGGCTGCCGGGTTACGTCAATCTCGACATGGGAGTAACCAAATCATTCCACCTCCCGTGGAGTGAAAACCACAGGTTGCAGCTTCGACTTGAAGCGTTTAATGTCACCAACACACAACGGATGAACCGTCCGAACACTGACAGTCGTACGGGATGGGGCGTGGGGCTTGATCCTTCGACCTTCGAACTGGATGACATACCAGTTAACTTCGGCAGGTTCACCGGTATTCAGGGTGCGCCGCGCGTATTGCAGTTCGGCGTTCGTTATTTCTTCTAAACTGAGCTCTGCTCAAACCAAACTGCGGGCTGGAGCTCAATGCTTCAGCCCGCTTTCTGCTGCAAAGGGAGGATAACCAATGAGACTTCTGGTCGTTTCCTTCTTGCTGATGATTTTCGTTAGCGGTTTAGGACGCTCGGCTTACTGTCAGACCGGATCTAACTCCGTGTACGGTGATGTGAAGGTTGACGAGAGCAAGGCCGGCGGTGCTACTCGGCTCAGTTATGATGTGATTCTCTACAATTTGGCCCGGCAAGTCGTTGCACGCCAAACCGTGACCAGCAGCGGCCGCTATCGCTTTAATAATTTACAAAACGGAATATACGACCTGGTTGTGGAATCCGAGAACGTTGAGGTCGCGCGCATCCGCGTCGAGCTGGTTTCCCCGCTCTCCCTTGATCGTCGTGAGGATATTACTCTCGAGTTGCGTGCGCCTGCAGTCCCCACCGTAAAGGCGACTTCAATTTCCGCAGAGGATTACTACAAACGGTCGCCCGTTACCGAGAAGTTGTTTGAAAGAGCCGAGGCAGCGACTAATAACAAGAAGTATGCAGAAGCAACTCGACTATTCGATGAGCTTCTGGCTACCGACGCGAAAGATTTTCAAGCATGGACCGAGCTGGGCACCGTCCACTTGATGGAACAAAATTTAACTGAGGCAGAGAAGGCATATGCGAGCGCGGTGGAGATCAGGCCGAGATTTTTCCTCGGGTTGATGAATCTCGGCAGAGTGCGCATGATGCAGAAAAACTTCGAAGGCGCGATCGCACCTCTGAGTGTCGCTGTCGAGGTGAAGCCGGCGTCAGCGGACGCTAATTACTATCTCGGCGAGTCCTACTTGCAGATCAAAAAGGGTTCGAAGGCCGTTGGTTATTTGTATGAGGCACTTAAACTGGATCCCATCGGAAAAGCTGAAGCGCACCTGCGTTTGGCCACTCTCTACAACGCTGCGGGAATGAAAGACAAAGCAGTGATCGAGTACGAAGAGTTTCTCAAGAAGAAGCCAGACTATGCGGACAAGAAAAAGCTGCAAGACTACATCACGGCGAATAAAAAATAGAACATGCTGAAACTTGCCGCGATCGTAATTCTCGGCGCGACACTTTTAGACGGCTCGGGTCGCGCTCCAATCAGAAATTCAGTAGTGGTAATCGAAGGTGACCAGATCGTCGCCGTCGGGCGGCGTGGCGAGGTCAGAATCCCTCGCAACGCTCGTGTGATCGACGCGCGAGGCATGATCGTCGCACCTGGATTCATCGACGCTCACAATCATTCGGATCGTGGCTTCCAAACCGATCCGGCAGCAGCTTCACAAGTGTCGCAGGGCATCACGACCGTAGTCGTGGGACAGGACGGCGGCTCACCGTTTCCTGTAGGCACTTTTCTCTCTGACCTGGACCAGAATCCCATCGCCTTGAATGTGCTCACGTTTGTCGGACACGCGACGCTGCGTTCGCGCGTCATGGGCGAAGATACAAACCGTCACGCCACACCTGCTGAAATCGAAAAGATGAAGCAGATGGTTGAAGAGGCAATGCGCGATGGCGCGATCGGGCTCTCAACCGGACTCGAGTATGAAACGGCTAAACCGGCTTCGACCGAAGAGGTTATCGCCCTGGCGCGGGCTGCAAGCGCGCAGGGTGGGATTTACATCAGTCACATCAGAGACGAGGCCGACAAAGCATTCGAGGCTTTCGCGGAGGCGATTCGCATCGGCAGGGAAGCGCGCATTCCGGTGCAGATCTCGCACATCAAGTTGGGCACTGCCGGCGTGTGGGGTCGGGCCAATGACGTAGTCACGCTGATAAACAAAGCACGCGCAGCGGGACAGGACGTCACGGCCGACTGTTATCCATACGATGCGTGGAGTTCGACGATAAGAGTTCTGATTCCGAGTGGGCGTCATGACGATCCAGTCGACGTCGCACGCGCGCTCGCCGACGTTGGTGGACCAGCAAACATCACGATCGTGAGTTGTCGCGCTCATCCCGATTACGAATTCAAAACGATGGAAGAGATCAGTAAGCGTGAGGGGATCGCGCCTGTAGATCTCTACATGAAGATCGTGCGCGACGGTGGTGCGAGTGTGGTTTGTCACTCGATGAAAGACGACGACATCCGGACTTTCTATCGCCAGCCCTGGGTGATGGTAAGCAGTGATGGTGGGATCGGTTCACGTCATCCACGTGGCGCCGGCACCTATCCGCGCGTGCTTGGGCGCTATGTTCGCGAACTCCACTGGCTGACGTTGCCCGAGGCGATCAGGAAGATGACCTCGCTTCCTGCTCGTCGTTTCAAGTTGAACGACCGGGGTTTGGTACGCCGAGGCTACAAGGCGGACGTTGTCATATTTGATCCAAACCAGGTTATCGACCGCGCGACTTTCGAGAAACCGGAGTTGACGGCTGAAGGCGTCAAGAGAGTCTTCGTTAACGGAACCGAAGTGTGGGCTGAAGGTCGTGTGACAGGAAGTCGCCCCGGTAAACCACTGCGTCGTTTTAAGTCCTAAACTCATCTCTGGTGCCTTTTTGTGGCTGTTTTCAGGTCACATTTTCCGTCACTTCCCACCCGCGAACCGCAAATTTCCTAAAGAAAACGAAGGGCACGGCGCTTGAAGCCATCGGCGATGGGTTGAGTTATGTCTTTAATAATGTCAGTCATCGTCTTCGCCGCTCTTGCACTTATCGTTCATGAGCTGGGCCACCTTGTCGCCGCTCGATCAATTGGCGTCGCTGCTTCTGAGTTGGGTCTCGGCATGGGTCCTCGATTGACAGGCTTTCGCCTCGGCAGCATTCGCGTCAACTTTCGCGCGATTCCTGTGGGCTCATTCGTGATGCTTGATGGTACGGCGTTGAAGGAAAAATCCGCGCGAGCGCAGTTGATGGTCCATCTTGGCGGAATCATTTTGAACGTCGTGGCCGGCGTCCTCACCTACGGCACGATGTTCGGGTGGATGAACCTCCTGCTCGCGGCCGGCAACATTCTTCCTTTTTACCAGCACGACGGTTGGAAATGTGGCGTGGTGATCATGCGCGCGTTGCTGCAGCGCAAGAGTCAACCGGCGGAACGTGTGTTTACGTTCTCAGGTGGCTTCGTCAGCCTCTTGATTGTGTGGGCCGTGATGCGGATGTTTATCTGACGATACGATTTCCTCCCCCAACAGCCCAAAGGCGCAAAGAAGAATGTCGCAACATTCCTCTTTGCGCCTTTTGGTGCTGGTGGGGTGGGCTCTACTTGTGAATGACAATGCTGCCGCCGCTGATCACGAGTGGATCTGCGAGGTCAATGTCATCCGAAGTACCTATCCTGTTGTCGTAGACGACGGTTCCGTTCTTTGTGATCTTTATCCGGAACTTGTCGAATCCGCCACCGCCGTTGACGTTTCCATCATATGCGGTGAGAACAAACTTGTACCCCGGAACACCGTTGATATCGCCGGCCCCTCGGTACTGTGCTTTGTAACCAGAGACCACGAGCGATCCAACGTCGTACTCCGAGCTATGGAAGTTGAGGTCGCCGGCCTGGAACTGAAACTCCGTTTGTCCATCCGGAGTATTGGAACCTTTCTTGTACTTCGAGACAAAACCGAAGTTTGCTTTTCCAGTTTGGGTCGCACATCCGGGCGTTAGTTGACACGCGCCCACCGGTGACATGATCCATCCACCACCCGTTACGAACCCGGCGTTGGGATCGAAGATGACAATGTATTGCAAGTCGATAGGCCTGCTCGCACTACCTGTGTCATCGTCGGTAATAGTAACGATTACGGAATAAACGCCAGGACCGGTATAGGTATGTGAAGCCGTACACATTCCACTACCGTTAATTTCCGTCACGGTCCCGTTCGTCGTAAACCCGTCATCCCAATTCACAGAGCACAAGTGAGTATCCTGCGTGCCGACGTCGGTGAAGTTCGCAGTCACAGTAACACTGCTGCCAGCGGGTTGAGGCATCGCAGGTCCGTTAGCACTCGAGATGATGGGCGCCAGGTTGTTTACCCTTATCGTTGTGTTTTGATTTGCGCAGGTGTCGTCGCCATCCGTTGAGGTATTTCCATCAGCGCCGCCGTCACACACTGTGGCTGTGACGGTATTGACGTCCGAAGCCGTACCAGTTGGATTATCGTCTTTGTATTGATGGTTAGCGGTGAAGGTCAACACTCCTGCCGCGAGGGTCAGGGTGGTGTTGGGTGAACCATCGCCCCACGAGATGACTACCGTGTGAGCATCGATGCCGTCGGCGTCAGAGAATGAACCGTTTACGACAGCGGAGTCATTCTCGTTGATTACACCAGGAGCAATGGTCAAGGTGTTCATGACCGGTGGGTCGTTAACGTTGGTAACCGTCACATGCACCGTGGCCGTGTCAGTGTGGCCGGCAGTATTGGTGCCGTTATCACTGATGGTGTAGGTGAACGTATCTGGACCAAAGTAGTTCGACGCTGGCGTGTAGCTGACGCCGCCGGCCGTAAAGGTGACGGTGCCGTGTGCGCCCTGCGTGACGGCGATCACCGTCAGACCAGCGTTCGCAGGTGGCGTCAGGTTATCAGCGTCAGTGTCGTTGGCGAGCACATTGATGGCGTTGTTGCTTGAGTCTTCAGCCACCGTAGCGCTGTCGTCGACTGCGTCAGGTGTGTCGTTGATGTTGTTGATAGTGACATTGACGGTGGCGGTGTCGGTGTGTCCGGCATCGCTCGTGCCGTTGTCACTGATCGTATAAGTGAAACTATCGCTGCCGAAGTAGTTCGGCGCCGGCGTGTAGCTCACACCTGAAGGCGTGAAGGTAACACTGCCGTGCGCACCTTGAGTGACGGCGATCACCGTCAGCCCAGCATTCGCGGGCGGTGTCAGGTTGTCGGCATCCGTGTCGTTGGCGAGCACGTTGATGGCGTTGTTGGTGGAGTCTTCAGCCACCGTTGCGTTGTCGTCCACTGCATCGGGTGTGTCGTTGACGTTGTTGATGGTGACATTGACGGTAGCAGTGTCGGTGTGTCCCGCATCGCTCGTGCCATTATCACTAATGGTGTAAGTGAAGCTATCGCTGCCGAAGTAGTTAGGCGCTGGCGTGTAGCTCACTCCGCCTGCCGTAAAGGTGACACTACCGTGCGTGCCTTGCGTGACGGCGATCACCGTCAGACCAGCGTTGAACGGCGACGTCAGATTGTCGGCATCCGTGTCGTTAGCCAGCACATTGATGGCGTTGTTGGTTGTGTCCTCATCCACCGTGGCGCTGTCATCCACTGCATCCGGAGTGTCGTTCACAGCGTTGACATTTATCGTCATGGTGTTTGGCGTCTGGTCCAAGTCCACGCCACCATTGGCTGTGCCGCCGTTGTCCTGAACCTGGAAAGTAAACGTCGCGTAGGGCGTGCCATTCTCGTTGGCATCCGGGAAGAACTTCAGATTACCAGCGGTTATGTCAGCCGCAGAAATAAACTGACCCGGCAATACATCCACGCCGCTCAACTTCAACTTGCCGTCCGTGGCAACCGTGGTGATCTTCACTGCCAGGAGGGTGTTCGCCGGCGTGTCGTTCGGATCGGTGAAACCAAACTCAGCCGCCGCGAACGTGTAAGCCGTGTCTTCGTCGTTCGTAACTGAATTGTCGGCGCCTGCGGGCGGATCGTTCACCGCGGTCACGTTGACCGTCATCGTGTTCGCCGACTGATCGAGATCGACACCGCCGTTCGCGGTACCGCCGTCGTCCTGCACCTGGAAGGTGAAAATCGCATATGGCGAACCACTCTCGTTAGCATCCGGGAAGAATTTTAAAAACCCGGCATTAATGGCGGCCACCGGAATGAATTGACCTGCCGTCACATCCACTCCGTTCAGCTTCAACTTGCCATCCGTGGCTACTGTAGTGATCTTCACTGCCAGCAACGCATTCGCCGGCGTATCGTTCGGATCTGTGAATCCAAACTCCGCAGCTGCGAAGGTGTAGGCTGTGTCTTCATTTGTGGTTACCGCATTGTCGGCGCCTGCCGGCTCGTCGTTAACAGCAGTGACATTCACAGTCATCGTGTTGGCCGACTGGTCCAAGTCAATGCCGCCGTTGGCCGTGCCGCCATCGTCCTGCACCTGGAAGGTGAAGGTCGCATACGGCGAACCACTCTCATTCGCATCCGGGAAGAACTTGAGCTTGCCGGCATTGATGTCGGCGACGAGGATGAACTGCCCTGCCGTCACATCCACACCATTCAGCTTCACTTTGCCGTCGGTAGCGACCGTAGTGATCTTCACGGCCGTGAGCGCGTTGGCTGGCGTGTCGTTCGGATCGGTGAAACCAAAGTCCGTGGTCGTGAACGTGTACGTCGTGTCTTCATTCGTGGTTACGGTGTTGTCGGTACCTGCCGGTGCATCATTAACAGCGATGACGTTGACGGTCATCGTGTTCGGCGACTGGTCCAGATCGACGCCACCGTTAGCAGTGCCGCCGTCGTCCTGAACCTGGAAGGTAAAGGTTGCATAAGGCGAACCATTCTCGTTGGCGTCAGGGAAGAACTTGAGATTGCCGGCATTGATATCAGCCACGGCGATGAATTGACCTGCGGTGACGTCGACGCCGTTGAGCTTCAGTTTGCCGTCGGTCGCAACGGTGGTGATCTTCACTGCTGCCAAGGCATTCGCCGGCGTATCGTTCGGGTCGGTGAAACCAAACTCCGCCGCCGTGAACGTGTAGGCCGTATCTTCATTCGTGCTGACGGTGTTGTTGGCGCCCGCTGGTTCGTCATTCACCGAGTTGACGTTGATGGTCATGGTGTTGGCAGATTGATCGAGATCAACACCACCATTGGCCGTGCCACCATTGTCCTGTACCTGGAACGTGAACGTCGCATAAGGAGTGCCGTTCTCGTTCCCATCGGGGAAGAACTTCAGATTGCCTGCGTTGATGTCAGCTACCGCAACGGACTGACCCGCCGTTACATCCACACCGTTCAGTTTAAGTTTGCCGTTCGTGGCCACGGTGGTGATCTTGACGGCGGAAAGCGTGTTCGCCGGTGTGTCGTTCGGATCGGTGAAACCAAAATCCGCTGCGACGAACGTATAAGCCGTGTCTTCGTTAGTAGAGACTGTGTTGTTAGTCCCGGCTGGTTCGTCATTGACTGACGTGACGTTGATCGTCATCGTGTTCGGCGATTGATCGAGGTCCACACCGCCGCCAGTCGTGCCACCGTCATCCTGCACCTGGAAGGTGAAGCTTGCGTATGGAGTGCCGTTTTCATTCGCATCGGGGAAGAATTTCAGTAAACCGGCATTGATGTCGGTGACGGAAACGAACTGTCCGGCTATGACGTCAACACCATTCAGCTTTAACTTGCCGTCGGTAGCGAGGGTTGTGATCTTCACTGCCAGGAAGTTGTTGGGTGGCGTGTTGTTTGGATCAGTAAAGCCGAATTGTGCAGTAGTGAACGTGTGCGCCACGTCCTCGTTGGTCGTGACTGTGTTGTTCGTTCCGGCCGGCGCGTTGTTTCCTCCGACTGTCGTCGTAGCAGTTGCTGTGTTGTTGCCGGGCGTGTTGTCGTTTGGTGAAGATACAGTTGCCGTGTTGGTGATTGACCCCGCCGTTGCAGGCGCTGTCACAACGATCGTGATGTTCGGCGCGGCTCCAGGCGCTAAGTTACCGCCGGTACGATTACACGTGACGGTGCCGGATGAATTATTGCAGACCCAGTTTGTGCCCGTAGCGCTTACAAACGTAACGCCGCTCGGCAGTGTGTCGACGACTTTGACTGCTGATGCATCGTTTGGTCCGGCATTGCTGACACCGATCGTGTAGGTGAGTGTTCCGCCAGTCGCGACTGGATCAGGCGAATCAATTTTACTGATCGATAGATCGGCCAGACCGGCTGCAATAGTTAAAGAGCCGCCGGTTGTCGACACCGATTGGTTCGTACTTGACGGTGGATTCGACGCGTTTTGGCTGGGAGTTGACGAGACAAGATAGGTTCCAGAGGTACAGTTTGGCGTGGTGTTGAATGCGACCGTGAGCGTGCCGTTCGTCGCGATTGAACCTCCAGCCAACCGAATAAACCCGTCCGTAACAAGGACTGGACTATCGTAAGCATTACCGCCCGCGCTCACCGTTGCCGTAACACTGCCAGGACTGCTAAAGCACGTCGGAACCGCGACGTCGGTGTACTTGATTCCGCTTCCAGTCTGCGTGATCCGAACACGAACGGTTGCAGCAACGCCATTCTGGAGTACTGGTGAAACGATAGGATTACCACCCGCATCGACAAAAGTGATAGCGGCCGATGGACTCGTGGTGTTGCCGATGAGAACCGGCGGATTATCGTTTTGCTCGCCCAAGGTGCCGGCAGTGTTTGTGAACGTTTGCATCAACCATTCAGCAGCGTTTCCACTCTGATTCGCCGCGGGCGTGGTCGCCGTCACATCGATGCGCGCCCAATCGACGTTATTCGTGGCCAGCCCGATTCCTGCCGTAAGTTGGACGTCGACCGTGCGGGCTACCTGGTTAATCGTTGCTGCGCTCCACGTTCCGGAAGAGAACGCAGTCGTAGGCACACTGATGTTGGTGTAGCCGGCCGGCAACGTGATTCGAACGTGCTGAACTGTTCCCCCGGTCGTCTTGCGATAGAGCGTATTGAACGTAACAGTCGTATTCGTCGCAGCCCATCCCGGTGCGATATTCGCATCGTTATTCGCATCCGTGAACGTCGTCTGCGCGTTCCAACCAGAAGTTAGACCACGGGCGCTGACGATGAACTTCATATCAAGGTCATAGTCCTGGACCAGGTAAGTGCCTACGAAACTGCCATCACCCTCCGCAACTATGTCGAAGCCTCGCTCCTGTGGCGTGTGCGGATCTTCGTGAATTTTGAGACGGACTGTTTCGCCCGGCTGCCAGCCGCGGCCTGAAATGTTCACTGTCTCACCCGGTGCATAGTCGAGTTTGTTAGTCGTGATGCTCGCGGGAGAACTAGCCAGAACAGAAGTTGAATCAAGCACCACTCCGCCACTGTTCGCACCGCCCGCGACCAGCGCCTGGTTGGTTCCGGGAAGTTCGCTGATAGTGTGACCAGAGCGATCGAGGAGGGTATCGGATTGGCCGTTATGGAACAGCGCCGCACGAGTTTCCGAAGCCAGGATGCCTGGACGCAGGCCCGTGCAAGTGTCGGTTGCCGGTAACACGTGAGCGTAAGCACCGAGCTCCCGAGTAACGGGATCGTAGACTTCCATCGACTCGTCGTTGTTGCCGCCAATGATCTGCACCTTGCCGTCAAACAACACGCGCAGGTAGGGCAGCACACGCGCCATCGTTATGTCGCCTGCGTTCGAGAAGCTCTCGTCGGCAGGATCGAAAATCTCCATAGACGACAGATCTGTACCGTTGGTGTCACGTCCACCAACAATCAACACTCGACCGTCCAGCAGCAACGCGGCCGAATGTTTTGCACGAGCAACAGCCAGATTGGAACCCACCGCATTGAAGCTACCGGAATCAAAGATCTCAGCACTGCCGTTTGCATCGCCGCCTGCGACGAAAACACGTCCATCAGCCAAAAGCGTCGCGCTGTGACCTGCACGCGCGACGCTCATCACCGGACCACTACTGAAAGTTCCAGCGGTCGGATCGAATATCTCAGCGGTGTTTGTTGCTCCAGTCGCTGTGCGCCCGCCCATGATCAGAACTCTGCCGTCAGACAACTTAACAGCCGCATGATCAGAGCGCCCGATTGCCATCGAACCGACAACTGTGAAAGTGCTGTTCGCGGGATCGAAAACTTCGGCCTCACTTAAATAGCCGCCACCAGCGTTATCGCCGCCCGCAATCAATACCTTTCCATCTGACAAGCGCGTCGTTGTATGGCCCCGGCGTGCGGTGGTCATCGTTGAGCTTGGCGTCTGCGGCACTGCTTCCGCAGACGAAAAAGAACGATTCGCCGAGGCGACCTTCGCTTCACGTGAACCGCTCACAATCGCTGCGGCACGTGCAAAGAACCTCTGACCGAGCGAGCGTGCGGAAGAGTTAGTCGAAGCCAAAACAGTGGCGCCTATGGCAACCAGGCTAAGGAGAACTATCAGGCGAAAATTTTTGTTGGAAGACAAACGAAAGTGAGAGGTCGGGCTTTTGGGGGCAGTCATTTTCATTAAGGGCTCCTGATGGATGATGGAAATCTTGTCTTGGCCGACACCCGTCCCCTTGAGAGACACGTGTCAGCCAAGACCCCTGGGCACGTTTGATTAAACTGCTTTGCGAAGCTCAGGAAAGGAGGGATCGTTCCCGCACGGGACCCGATCCTTTCACTCGAGAGGATTACCAACTCGTGAGCGCAGTTTCGTGGTGCGTCGCATGGCAGCAATCTGTGGGCCAAGGCTGATCAAAGCTGCCGGATCGAGACAAATCCAACGCCCTCATAACTTAACTTCAGTGATAAACAATGATTTTGATTGTGAGAACTGCTCACTGGCGAGCAGTTGAGCGAAAGTAGTCAGAGCGGATAGGAAAAAAAGAGGGCTCAGACTTCGCCGAGCCCTCTCCGGAAGGACCGGTCGGGTAGACTGTCGGGAACCGCCCTCTCATTAACCAGTCCCCAATAATCTCGCGGTAACCTTCCCAAAACGCAGGACCCTGGTTCTGGGCTGGGCCGGATCCTGCGCCAGCAAGTTATTTGTCGGGGCGGCTTTGCACAAAAAGGTTCTGCATGACTCTTTGGTCTTCTCTGCGATCTCTGCGTATCCCAGCGTTCATCTGCGTTAAATGTTCTCACGATTATCGTTAACGCAGAGGACGGTGAGATACGCAGAGATCGCAGAGAAGACTCAAACACAATCATGTTTTTACTACTTTTTGTGCAAAGCCTGTCGGGGCCGTGAACGCTTCGGTAGATCACGCCAACATGTTGGCAGAATGGATCGTGCGCGTGCGTGGTGATTCGATCAAACCCTGCACTACCTGGGCGACCTGCGAGAGTGGCTTGGGCTTTCTCAAGAATGCGTCCGCCCCCGCGTTGCGAGCTTCTGCTTCTGCTTCAGGCGACCCATACGACGTGAGTACTACTATGCGCGTGTCGGGATTTCGCTCGTGCACGAGTTTGATGATGTCGATACCATCAGGGCGGCGCGCCTGGCCCAATCGCAGGTCCTGAATAATCACTTTGTAATCAGTGACGTTGATAAGGCCTTCGGCCTCCTCCATCTCACGCGCTGTATCGACTTTGAACCCGTGCTGCGAGAAATATTCCCTCATGGAAAAACAGATCGATTCCTCGTCGTCCACCACAAGCAAATTCCGCACGCCCGCTTCAACACGATCAGTTTGTGTCCGGCCACGGAGTAAGAGTTCTTTGAGACGGCCGGATACTCTCTTGAGGTTCAGCATTTGAGGTCGTTACCAGTACTACATGTGCTCGTAGCCTGTTCGCCTCTATATCAAATCGGGCGCGCCTTTACGAGCGAATTTGAGTTTTACTTTGTCGGGAAAAGGGGAGGCTGTTATAGCTTTGATCGACAGTCGGGGGCATGTCGCCTGGCATACCAACCAGCCTCCCTACGGCACAGATAAGCGGCGGAGCATCCGCTCACCTGTGCCTGTCTCGTTGCCGCTCGTTCTCCCTAGATAAACCTGTGCTCGATAATTCTGATTCCCACGCCCCGGTGGCCGTCAGTCTCTGATTCATCCCGAATGACGGTGCCTTTGATCGCCGCAGACATTCCCGCGAGCGGTCCATTCAGCAGGCGTACGACGACACTGATGACTGAAGAAAACCTCATCTGTCGCGGCAGACGCAGGTACAGACCTGACGCACTCATGTTGTCGAGATGGCAGTCAAAGCTGAACGGCTGATCGTGTATGTCGACGCCCCAGACTCTTGCTGGCAAGGCCTGGCTCGAGCGGGGCTTTGCACGTCTTTCGACGACTGCGTATTGCCGGCGAGAGCTCGGACTAGTAACGGGAAGATGGCTGTCGAGGATGTAATTAGCTCTTTGTTCAGGATACATACTGGGCTCGCCGAGAGTACGGAGATTCCGAGTATGTGCATTATGAACATGTTGCAAAACTGTGACAACGGAGGTACTTGCCGATTTTACTGGCAGGAAATTCGGGTTTTTCACTAGGGTCTACTTGGCAGGATCCTGCCGGCGACGTCTGGAGGATTGGACCACATAAATCCACGCATTGTAAAAACTTGTTGACACGATTGATTTGGGCTTGCTAAGTTTTTCCACAAGCCGACCCACCGAAGGCCAGTTTGTCAGTTATTTGAAGTAGCACCTGAAACGATAAAGGCACACCTCGTGTGAGCGAGGGTCGCAAAGCC
>DATNCH010000262.1:0-5146 GCA_035571655.1 Pyrinomonadaceae bacterium | reverse complement strand
TGTTCTGGTGAGGCTCATTCCATAGAACAGTTGCTATCCGCAACTTCAAAAATATTCGAACGCTCGGATCGTCGATTCTTCGGATTTGGATGGGGAAGGCTATCGCTAATTCATCGAGCGGCTGCTGCACCACGAGCCGGTCGGTTTTATCTGCAACAGTTTGCGCGAAGCAATACTGCGCGCAAGCTACTGCTGAGATCAGTGCTAAGCCAAGCAGGATTGGCAACCGCGCCTTGTGATCGAGAGTCATTTGGATTCGCTCAGATCAATACACTTCGCAAAGCTGGATCATCGGTGCTACAAAGGAACCATTCGATGCCCTGCAACCCCACCCATCAGTGGCGAAACAGGCTCCGGACCCACTACAACAAACATCCGCAGCGGGACCACACCTGGCGCAACAGCTAGAGGCGTAAACCGTGATCGGAGTAAGCAGGACTGCTAAGCTCGCGAGAACAAGAATCAACGATGCAGATAAAAATGATATCGTGCTGGCCTTCTTCATTGGTGGGGCTCCTCCAGTCCTAGTTGAGGTTCACAGGGCCGAAAGATCTGGCGGTGATGGGAGGTTGGGAAGTCTACGCCAGAAGGGTGGACAATACGCCGACACAAGATTTCTGTCAATACGGCGAATTTCCACACAAATCCAGTTCGAAGAGCGCAGAGGGCGTTCTTGTAAATTATCGATCTTAAGGGATAATTGGCGCGGGTGATGGAGGGATGAGGAAGTTTGTCTCAGGATTGATTCTGGGTGCCGGTGCTTCGCAGAGACTTGGACCACCCAAGCAGCTTCTTCCGTTTCGCGGCACGACGATGCTGGGCTGGGTTGTGAATCAAGCTCAAGGTGCAACGAGTCTCGATGAGGTGGTCGTTGTTCTCGGTCGTGCGGCGGATGAACTCCGCGAGCATGTGGATTTCGGGAGCGCGAAGGTGGTCGAGAATCCGGTCTTCGCCGAGGGCTGCTCGTCTTCATATCGAGCGGGTATCGCGGCGCTAAACCCGCAATCATCCGCAATCATGATCATCCTTGGTGATCAGCCGGGTATCACGCCAGAGATAATCAACCGCGTCGCGGAAGAGTGGCGCGAAACGGAATCTCCGATTGCGCTCTGCTCGTATCTCGGTCGCAAAGGTCATCCGATGATCTTCGCTCAAACGATGTTTGAGCAACTCACGCAGCTACACGGCGACAAAGCCGCCTGGAAGCTGGTCGATGCAAACGCGGATTCGTTCCACGAAGTTCAATTCAGTCTTCCCTTCCCTGAAGACATCAATACGTCCGAAGATTTTGAACGACTGGCTGAGGCAAAGAATTGAGAGAAGAAGTCCGACATATCCAGCAAATGCTGGCGAACGAGGTATACATCGCCGATGCCGGCATAGCGACCGCGCTGTATCTATCGATGGCGCTCGGCAAGCCACTCCTGGTGGAAGGCCCAGCCGGTGTGGGCAAGACCGAGATCGCGAAGGCTCTCGCTCACGCCCTCGACACGAAACTGATCCGTTTGCAGTGTTACGAAGGTCTCGACGCAACGACCGCGCTCTACGAATGGAACTACCCGAAACAGCTATTACATCTCAAGCTCGAGGAATCGTCGTCTGCCTCAGAAGCTGAAAAAGAAGCGGCGATTTTCAGCGAAGCGTTTCTGCTCAAGCGACCGTTGCTCCAGGCAATTACCGAGCACGAGCGCGCGCCGGTCTTGTTGATCGACGAGATCGATCGCAGCGACGAGGAGTTTGAAGCGTTTCTGCTTGAAATCCTTTCCGATTTTCAAGTGACCATTCCCGAGATCGGCACGATCAAAGCAACTCACCGCCCGCACGTCGTGCTTACTTCCAACCGTTCACGCGATCTGTCCGATGCGCTCAGACGTCGCTGTCTGTATCACTGGATCGACTATCCATCGCTGGATAAGGAACTCGAGATAGTGCGCGCGAAAGTTCCAGCTATTGGCAAAGTACTTTCGCAACGGCTCACAACGATTATGCAGAGGACGAGAACGATGGGCCTCTCGAAGATTCCCGGCGTTGCTGAAACACTCGACTGGGCCAACGCGCTCGTTGCGTTGCAGGCGACTGAATTGAACGACGAGATCATGGCGGAGACGATCGGCTGTTTTCTGAAGGACGAGGCTGACGTCGCAACGTTCAAAGCAACGCAAATCGCCACGGATTAACGCGCGATGGAAATAGAAAATCTTGTCACGTTCTGTCGCGCGTTGAGAGAACGCGGTCTCTCCGTGACGCCAGCGGAAGTAGTTACGGCGGCGACTGTGTTGCAAGTGATCGACACCAAAGATCGCGACGAGGTGTTTCTCAGTCTGCGCAGTGTCCTCACCACGAGTGTCGACGACTTTCCCTTCTTTGCAGAGTTATTCGAAGCATTTTGGCACCGGTCGCCGCGTAAGTTAATCGAGCGAGTCTCCGGCACGACGGTGCGCGCGCGCAACGTCTCGCCACCCAAAGGACTCGCGTTCTTTCTCGAAAATTGGTCCGCGCCAGTTCGTGCAGGCGCTGCGCCGGTGAAGGTGCCGGGCGCGAGCGATACCGCCTCGCGCGCTCAGAAAGATTTCACTGACTTTAGTCATGAAGAGCTCGAGCAGATCTCGCAACTCGCGCGTCGCATCGTGAAACGACTGGCGAGTAAGCCGAGCCGTCGCTGGCAACCTGTCGCGCGCGGCCACCGAGTCAACCTGCGTCGCTCATTGCGCCTGTCATTAAAAACCGGCGGCGAACTGATCGAACTGGCTTACAAACGACGACGCGCGAAGCGCACGAAGCTGGTTGTGATCTGCGACGTGTCAGGGTCGATGGACATGTACAGCCGGCTGCTGTTGCAGTTCGTGTACGGACTCCAGAATAGTTTTGCGAAAGTCGAGTCGTTTGTATTTGCGACGACGCTGTCGCGAATCACAGGCGAGTTGAAAAACAAGACTTACCGGCGCGCACTCGATCGTCTTGCATCCAACGTTCAAGGCTGGTCAGGCGGGACGCGCATTGGAGCAAGCCTCGCGAACTTCAATGTTCAGTGGTTGCGGCGCATCGATAAGCGCACAGTCGTTATCATTCTCAGCGACGGCTGGGACACTGGCGAGCCGGAACAACTCGCGCACGCGCTTTCGAAGTTACACGAGCGTGCGGGAAGATTGGTTTGGTTGAATCCGCTGCTTGGTAACTCGACGTATCAACCGCTGACGCGCGGAATGCAGGCGGCGCTGCCTTTTATTAATGTGTTTGCGCCGGCACACGATCTCGCGAGCTTGCGCGCGCTCGAACCTCATCTCGTTTTGTAAACTCTTTTTGTGGCCCATGGAAGAACTGTTCGAAGACATTGAAAAGCTGGCGAAGGCCGAGAAGCGCGTGGCAATGGCTACGCTTGTCGCCACGCGCGGCACGAGTCCAAAGCGAGAGGGCGCAAAGATGTGGGTCGGCGAAGAAGGCCGCGTTCTCGGCTCGGTCACGATAGGCGGCTGCGTCGATGCACGCGTGATTGCCGAATCGGAAAGGGTGTTGTCTTCGTTTGAGCCGCGGCTGGTGGAGATGAAGCTGGCCGACGAGGATGCGTGGGAGATCGGGTTCTCATGCGCCGGTGATTTAGACGTGCTGATCGAGCCAATGGATCTTACGAATCCAAAGAGCCAGCTCCTGGATTTGTATCGCACCGTGCGGACCTCAGTGGACCAGGGCAGGTGCGCAGTGCTCATTACTCCTTTAACGAACACTTCTTCCAAGCTGCTCTTAATCGAGGGGGGCGCGACTTCAGGAACCCTGGGCGATCTTGAACTCGATCGCGAAGCTCAGCTCGTTGCGGCCGAAGTCATTCGCAAGCGCACGTCTGCTACGGTTCTGCTGGGTGGCGCGTTAGCTGTGTTCTTTGAAGTGCACGGACCACCGCCTACGCTGATCATCTTTGGCGCAGGACATGTTGCGATGCCGCTGGTCAGCCTGGCCCACGATCTTGGACTCAAGACGATCGTTGTCGACGGCCGCCCGCGATTTGCATCGCGAGAGAGATTTCCTGATGTGGACGAGTTGCTCATCGGAATTCCGTCCGAGATCGCGGGAACGCTCTCGTACACGTCTTCGACTTATGTCGTTCTGACCGCGCATGATTACAAGTATGACCTCCCGGTCTTGAAAGTCGTGCTGCCTGCGCGACCTGCTTACGTAGGATTGTTAGGGAGCAAGCGACGCGGCAAGGCGATCAAGGAGTTTCTGAAGGATGGTGGGATGCAGGAGGAATTGTTGGACCAGCTTCACGTGCCAACTGGCTTGGACATCGGTTCTGAGTCCGCACCCGAGATCGCGCTAAGCATTTTGGCTGAAGCTGTGGCAGTTAAATCGGGCCGGCAAGCGACGTTTTTGAAAGACAGAAAGTAGCGTATGGTCACGCTCTACAGCGACACTCTTCTGGACCACTTCCGCCACCCTCGCAACTACGGCGACCTCGTCAATCCTGACATTAGTCACGAAAGCTTCAACCCACTCTGCGGCGATCGCATCCGCATCGAAGTAAAACTCCGAGACACGATCGTCCGGGAAGCTCGTTTCAAAGGCGACGCATGCGCCATCTGCACCGCCGCCGCCTCCCTTCTCACCGAACTCATCCTCGGCACCGATCTCACCACCATCTCCGACATCTCCAACGATCGCCTAATCGCCGCTCTCGAAAGTGACATCAAACCCACCCGTCTCCAATGCGCCCTTCTCCCCCTCGAAGCCCTCCGCGAAGGTTTGATTAGCCATCGTGGTAAGACCGTTCAAGTGAGGCCACAAAAAGGCACATAAGGCACACGAGATCAAATTCAGTTTTGTTCCTTTTGTGCGTTTTTGTGGCTAGAGACCGATCTCGTCAAGCTGACTGAAAAGGGTCATTTTGCCGTGGGTGGTCCAAGGCTCCGATCCGCGTTTTTCCTAACGAAAGTACCAAAACGCCGCATCTGGCACGGAGCTAGCACTAGGACCGCGCCCGCATTTCGCGAGCGATGTTTTTTGAGCCTTTTGCCCCCTGGAGAAACGAATGTCTCGCCCCCATGTTCTTAAACGTCTTGTGACTGCCGCAGTCCTGGCATCACTGTGCTCAGCACTGTTCATATCCACCAACACGCCGACTCGTGCCGCAACCCTTTCGACCACCAAGATTTCC
>DATNCH010000261.1:0-6698 GCA_035571655.1 Pyrinomonadaceae bacterium | reverse complement strand
TGGACGCGCGCGAACTCGAGTTGAGCCTCAACGAAGACTATCGAACGGTGGACACCGAGCGGAAGGATCTCGTGACCTACACGACGGCGCCGCTCGAAAAAGACATTGAGATCACTGGACCAATGACCGCAACACTCTGGGGGGCAACTGACGCAAAGGACACGGATTGGAACGTCATGCTACAGCACGTCTACCCAGACGAGCGAGCAGAGCGCATCCAGGACGGCGTCATGAGGGCGCGTTTCCGTGACGGCTTCGACCGGCCCTCACTCCTCAAGCCAGGCCGTGTCTACAGGTACGACATCGATCTGTGGTTCACTTCGCGCGTGATCCCCGCAGGGCATCGTCTGCGCATCACCGTCGCCTCCGCAGCGTTCCCGAAATACGACCGCAATCTGAACACCGGCGGGGATAACGAACGAGACACGCGCTACGTCGTGGCCCGGCAGCGGATTCTGCATGACAAAGCACATCCGTCGTTCGTGCGCCTTCCGATCATCCCTCGCTGAACCGGCGCATCTCTCCACGAATCAACGCGCGCCCGGCATCTGCTCGAGGGTTGCGACTATAGTTGACCTTCCGTTCGCTGCGATCTTTCTTACCCGAGGCAGCCAGTCGCGCCGCACATCTCTGACTGTGTGCAGAAACTCGAGAACGTAAACGTCACTGCCAAAGAGCGCGACGGCCGTAGGTGACCACGGACTCTTCGTCTCTAACACCGTGCTGACGTTTCCAGCAGACCTGATTTTCAACAACCGCGCGTCGCCTGTGTCAGCCACGTACATCTCACCACGATCGTTTACCGCGAACCCACGGAGATACGGATGCTGGTCCATTCCAGGGCGACCAATATTAGAACCAATCGGATCAGAGTTCTCGATGCTGCTGTCATTTCATCCCCTCCGGAGGATTAGACGGCGGTGGTCGATGAATTCATCCCGCGCGGCTTTACACAAAAAATCGAGTTGGGATGGAAGTCTTTCCTCCGCGTTCTCTGCGTATCTCTGCGTTCTCTGCGTTAATGGGCCTTCAACGCAGAGGGCCACAGAGATACGCAGAGGCCGCAGAGAAAACTTAGCGTAGGCTCTTCACGTAAATCTCAGCGTTACCGTCGCGATTACTGACAAATGCAAGCTTCGAACCGTCTGGCGAGTACGCCGGCCGGCCGTCCCACGTTGGACCGGCAGTCAAACGTCTGAGGTCGCCGCCATCCGAACCAATCTGAAAGATGTTTGCCGTGCTGCCCATCTTCTCAATGGTAAATGATATGAGGGTGCCGTCAGGTGACCAGCAAGGTTCCAACTTCGAGTTCCGAGTTTTCGTTAGCATCCGAAGGTTGCCACCATCTGCATCCATTATGAACACCTGACGCCACAAGATATCGTCCACCTTTTCAAGTCCTGGTCTGATAAACGCGATTCTCGTTCCATCCCTGGACCAGGCTGGTTGACTTGCTCCAGTCGTCGGCAGCTTCGTGACGTTCGTTCCGTCCACGCCCATCACATAAATCTGTCTCTCACCATCGCGGTTGCTGGTAAAGACGATTCGTCCATCCGGCACCCACTTGGGAGAGGTCTCAATGAGCCCTGGATCTGCAGTCAGCCTTGTTTGGCTACTGCCGTCGGCATTCATTACATAGATATTCTGCTTCCCATTGACGGAGCGCGTGAAGACGATCCGTTTGCCGTCCGGCGACCACGCGGGCTCTGTGTCATCCGCCGGCGTGTTCGTTACCTGTGTTAACGCACTCCCATCCGCGTCCATGATGTATATGTGTTGTTTGCCGTCTCTATTACTCGAGAACGCGACCTTGTTGCCATCCGGAGACCAGTCAGGCGCGAGGTCGTCCGCCGAATCATCGGTGAGTCGCGACAACTCGCCATCCACGCTGATTTCATAAATCTCCCAGTTGCCGTCGCGGTCGGTCGGGAAGATCAGCCTCGAACCATCGGGTGACCATGCCGGCTGCGAATTGCTCGCAGCGTCATTCGTCACACGCATAAGATTTTTGCCCTCGGCGTCCATGACGAATAGCTGCTCTTTGCCTTCGGTGGTCCTGACGAACGCGATGTTGTTGCCATCGGGCGACCAGATGGGCCATATATCTTGTTTGTTGCTGTCGGGAGTCAGGTTTCGCTGGCCGGTACCATCCGCGTTCATCTCGTACACATCGAAGTTGCCATTTCTGCCAGTCACAAACACGATCTTCTGCCCATCGGGTGACCAACTCGGGTCTGCATCGTATTCCGGATCATCGACAATCTTTCTCGTGTTCGAGCCATCCGCATTCATCACGTAAATGTCGAAGTTATACGGATTGGTGTTGCCCAGATTGCTGGAGAACACAATATGCCTGCCGTCAGGAGACCATGCAGGTGCTCGATCGTCAGCATTGTTTCGGGTGAGTCGAGTCTGGTTCGAACCGTCGGCATCCATCACGTAGATCTCCCAATTACCATCCCGATCACTATGAAAAAGGATCTTGCGATTGTCGGGAGACCATCTCGGAAAATCGTCGGCACTCAGATTATCAGTGAGTCGCGAAACCCTGGACCCGCCGGCATCCATGACGTAGATCTCCGTTTTGCCATTCCGATTACTGGTGAAGGCGATCTTATTCCCATCGGGCGACCATGAAGGTCCCGTGTCTTGCGCGTTATCGTTCGTCAACCTCACCAACGTGCTCTTCGCGTGGGTTACATGCGATCGAGCTACGCGCACTTGCTTCACGTAACGAAAAATCAAAATAGCCGCTACGAGTAACATGCTCGCAACGATCGCAATGACCACTGCGGTTCGATAGATTGAGCGCTTTCTTCGTGCAACAGCAGGCGGCAATAGCGCGGCCACCGTTGATACCGGCGCAATATCCCCAGGTTCGTGCGTTTCCTCGATCGTTTCGCTGACGACGCGAGCAAACGTGTGTTTTTCAATAATCGTCGGGCTCGTCTCGATGGCTGGTGACACGTTCGAGGTGGCCTTAACCATCGATACCTTCATCGGGGCGACGAACCGGTAACCACGTTTGGGGATCGTCTCGATGTAGTGCGGCTTCGCGGGGTCATCGCCAAGCGCCTTTCTGAGCTCGTAGATGTTGCGCGACAGATTTCCTTCTTCGACGAAGGTGTCAGGCCACACCTCTTTCATCAGTTGATCCTTATCGACCACCTCCGCTGCGTGCTGCACGAGCACCAACAATATCTGGAGAGCCCTCGGCGTTAGGCGCACTGTGGCGCCGTCCTTAAGCAGAATCCCGCTGCGGGCATCAAGGACGAATGGCTCGAATTCGAATAACTGATTGTCCCGTGCGGACATAGCTGCTTAAAGAACTCTCCAAGAGTTTTCCAAAGGCACTTTCAAGAAAATTCCAAGGA
Organism: Pyrinomonadaceae bacterium; assembly: GCA_035571655.1. GTDB lineage: Bacteria > Acidobacteriota > Blastocatellia > Pyrinomonadales > Pyrinomonadaceae > PSRF01. The sequence continues at coordinate 3,324 of DATNCH010000261.1, read as the reverse complement.
CGGATGAGACAACCTGGGTTTATCGTCCGCCGCTGATCGAGGCGGATAAGGAGCGTCCTCCAGGGTAAACGTCAGCTCGCAATCAACTTTTGTTGGCGGGAAGAAATATACCAAGAGTGATCGCTAAGGCAAACATACGGAGAAATGCCGTCATAAGACGCGCTTACTAGAAGGAGAGAGATAGAAATGAAAAGGAAAATCAACTTACTAACTGAGATTGTGCTCATCTTGTTGAGCTTGACTGTTTCTGTGCTGCCGGCCTCAGCTCAGAATGCGATCGAGAGTCAAAGTGCAAACACCCCACAGAAGACAAATAATAAGATCCTGTACCACGACGGGCCGGTTCGAACGGGTGTCCAAAATTTGTACTTCATCTTTTACGGCTGCTGGACCAACACCTGCGGCATACTCGGCGACACCACGTCGATGGACATACTTGCCGAGTTCACGGCCACTGTTGGCAATAGACCTTACATGACGATCAACTCGACATATACCGACAGCGCCGGTCACCCGGCAAGTCCGTCGGTTGTCTATGCTGGAAACGTGGTGGACGATTCCTATGCTCATGGCGTCGAGTTAACCAAGTCAGACATAGAGGCAATAATCAGCGATCAGATCCTGAGTTTCAGGTTGCCGCAAGATCCTCAAGGTATTTATGTCGTGGTGGCATCCGCCGACATCGCCTCAACGGACACAGGCTTTTGTGTAGTCGGGGCTAAGCCTTTCCACAGTAGTGCCATCATTAATGGAGGTCTACTTGCATACATCTTTCTGGGTAACCCGAACCGGTGTCCTGTGCTCGCGGGCCCACAGTTTTCAAGTCCTACGCCGAACGGCAACTTCGCCGGCGATGCGTTGGTCGCAAACTTTGCACATGCGCTTAATGGTCTGCTTACAAATCCATTTGGCACCGGTTGGTTTGATCGGTACGGTCTCGAAAACGCCGACAAATGCACGTTGACTTTCGGGCAGACCTACACATCCGCAAACGGGGCGCGTGCAAACATCCATCTTGGCCAGCGCGATTTCCTTATTGAACAGAACTGGGTAAACGGCCGAAAGGGTTTATGCGCGATGGCCCCATAGTCCAGGGGAATTCGCAAAGTGGCGAAGGGTCAAACGGGGGCAGAGCGAAGTTAGACAGGATTTACATGATTTTTCATGATTAATCCTGAAAAATCTTGTAAATCCTGTCCAAGAGTTCGCCTCTCCCCCAACTGATCTCTGGAAACACGGTCCCATTCTCTCTCTCAATCAATGTCACGGATCGTGGCGGTCCCTAAAGCACCGCCTTTACGGAACACTGTCAAACCAGTGGACCAACACGCCCTGCATGAGGAGAAGAGAATTGAAATCACTTGCCCCCCACAAGAACACATCGAACTGGTGTCGCGCCTTCGCGATCAGCACCTGCATCGTCGCCGCCGTCCTGTTAGTAACCACAACCAGTTATATGGCGCCGAACAGCGGCGCGATTTTCACTACCAACTCTACCTGCGGTGGCACCAATATCAACATCTTCAACAGCAAGACCGAGGTGTATATCGGTGGTGGACCAGCACATCCAGGCGCCGCGGGACTCGCGGATGGCTTCTATTATATTCAGGTGACTGAGCCAGGCGGTGCTTTGCTGGGCACTAGTATCGGCAGCGCAACTCCTACTCCAATTCACGTTACCAACGGCGAATTCGATCAGTGCTATCAACTCGAAGCCATCGTAATCAAAGCCAGCGACAGCACTCCCGGTTTTGACGATACGACCAATGGCGGCGGCGAATACAAAGTTTCCGTCAGTCCGAACGCTGATTTCTCAGGGGCGAAGAATGATAATTTCAAAGTGAAGCCGGATGTTCCCGTAACCGGCACGCTCAACGTCAACAAGTTCTACGATGCTAATGCGAATGGCGTTAATGACGATGGCCAGTTAATCACTGGTTGGAAAGTCCGCATTATTGAAGATACGGAACTGTTTCGCTTCACTCCTGTGAGCATCGTCGTCGCTCCGGATGATTACGCCGTTTCGGAATTCGATCCGGCGGAGACGAACTGGATTCATACCACGGCGAACCCTGTAAACGTCACAGTGGACGCGGGCGAAACAGAGACAGTCGAGTTTGGCAACCTCTGCCTTGGACCAGGTGGCGGTCACACACTCGGATTCTGGTCCAACAAGAATGGACAGGCGACGATGAACGACGGCGGTTCTGTTTGTTCGGAGCTGACACTTCTGAATGGCTTGTATTTGCGCAACGGCGCAGGCACTCGCATGAACTTCGGATGCGATTACACCGCGTTCAGAAACTGGCTGTTAAGTGCGACGGCAACAAACATGGCCTACATGCTTTCCGCGCAACTTGCAGCAATGGAGCTCAACGTCGAAGCGGGATTCGTCAATGGCAATGCTCTCGTGTACGCGCCTGGAACGAACAGTGCGAACGGCCTTGGGTTTGCGACAGTTAACGCCTTGATGGCGGAAGCGAATGCCGAACTGACGTCACACGCAACCGCGTTCGCGGGTGATTCATGGCGCTCGTACCAGGAAGCGCTTAAGAACGCTCTCGACAAAGCGAATAACAATCAGACGTTTGTACAACCAACTCCCTGTGCGTTTACGTTCTGATAAGCAAGCGATGCAGTGAACTCGAGGGCGCCGGATTACTGGCGCCCCCTTTTCTTTTGTGTCACATCGTGTTAACTCTTCCCCACCTCTGCACGTCTACTCTCTAGTAAGTCTCTATTCCAAAAAAACTGAAGCGTGAGGTGTGTATGCGAAGACTGTCACGGACAAACTTGGCGCTTAGACTAACCTTGCTCGCGATTCTTCTGCCGGTTACCGCCAGAACTCAACAAACCTCTCCAAAGCAAGCAGAGCTCTCAACGACGATCAGTTCTCTGGATCGTGATTTTTTCGAAGCTTACAACAAATGTGAGTTGAGTAAGATCGAAGCGATGTTCACCAGCGATATTGAGTTCTACTACGAAAAGCGCGGCCAACTAACGAGCCGGCAAAGCGTGATGGACGTCTTCTCAAAAAACCTCTGCGGCGATAAGAATAATCGCGTGCGAAGAGAACTTGTTGAAGGAACGTTGCAGGTCTACGCCATCGATAACTATGGTGCGCTGGAGGTCGGCGAGCACCGCTTTTACCTCACGCAAGCAGGGCAAAAAGAGAAACTCGACGGTATCGGCCGCTTTGCAAATCTGTGGCAGCTCAAAGATGGCGAATGGAGAATGTCGCGCGTATTCAGCTACGGATTCCGCAGTCCGTAAACCCAGGGTTCATCCAGGCTTTGCCTCAAAAGTCAGGATCAGGCTTGGATA
>DATNCH010000260.1:0-9099 GCA_035571655.1 Pyrinomonadaceae bacterium | reverse complement strand
TCCATCAGAGGCAACAGCGCGGATTTGTCTTCGAGCTTGTCGATCTTGTTCAGCAGGAGCAGCGACGGCTTTCCGGATTGCTTGACGAGATCCAGCACAAAGCGATCGCCGTTGCCGGTGCTTACTGAAGCATCGCGAATGAGGGCGACGACGTCGACACCTAACAACGCGTCCTGGACCGCCGCCATCATGCGTCGATTCAGTTCGTATCCGGGCTGGTGGACGCCAGGCGTGTCAACCAGCACGACCTGGCCCTCGGCCTTTGTGATTACACCCTGGATTCTGAAGCGCGTCGTTTGCGGTTTATCGGAGACGGCAGCAATCTTCTGCCCCACCAGTCGATTCAGCAGTGTTGACTTACCGGCATTCGGGCGACCGATAAGTGCGACAAAGCCACTACGAATAGTTGAATCCGACATTTATTTTGTCACGGATTTCACGGATGAATGCAGATCCGTTCTCAATCCGCGTAATCTGCGGCTCAGCTCTTCCCAGCAAAAATTTGGACCAGATGAATCAATGTCTCGGTCGACTTCTCCAGCCCTTTGCGCGAGTTGAACTCCAACTTGCCGTGAAAGTTGCTGCCGCCGGTGAAAAGATTAGGCGTCGGCAATCCCTGAAACGTCAACCTCGATCCATCCGTGCCGCCACGAATCGGCAACATGAACGGCTTGACTCCCGCGCGGCGCGCTGCTTCCATCGCATTAGTCGTCAGCTCGGGATAGTTCTTCAGCACTTCCTTCATGTTCTTGTAATTCTCTTTGACGTCGATCGTGATCTTCACTTCCGGAAACTTTGCCGCCGTCTGCGCAACCATGTCGCGCAGCACCTTCTCTTTCGCATCTAGCCCGCTGACATCAAAGTCGCGCAACAACACTTTCAGGTTCGAAGTCTCCACGTCGATCACACCGGCATACGGATGCACAAACCCGACGCGGCCTTCCGTCGTCTCCGGCAACATGTCTTTCGGAAACCGGCCGAGGTAATCACCAATCGCATACATCGCGTTGACCATGATTCCTTTCGCTGAACCCGGATGCGTGCTCTTGCCCTGGAAAGTGATCGTCGCCGTCCGCGCGCTCCACGTTTCGTCGCTGATCTCGCCGAGCTCTCCGCCGTCCACTGTGTAAGCGAACTTCGCGCCGAAGCCTTTGATATCAAACTTCTCGATACCTGTTCCGACCTCTTCATCCGGCGTGAAAGCGATGGCGAGCGTTCCGTGCTTGATCTCCGGATTCTGTTTGAAGGTATCGATCATCGTCATGATTTCGGCGACGCCCGATTTGTCGTCGGAACCGAGCAGCGTTGTGCCATCGGCGGTGATGATGTCGTCGCCGATCAGGTTCTTCAGCTCGGGATTCTTCGCCGGCGAGATCACCTGCGTCGTATCCTTCGGCAAAGTAATGTCTCCGCCCTGGTAGTTTTTGTGAAAGATTGGATTGACGTTTTCACCAGACACGGCCGGCGACGTGTCCATGTGTGCGATGAAGCCGATGACGGGAACCTTTGAATTATCAGCCAGGTTACCGGCGACCGTCGCGTAGACGATGCCAAACTCGCTGACGCGCACGTTCTGTGCACCGAGCGCGGTGAGCTCTTTCGCGAGCAGGTTCGCGAGGTTGAGCTGTTTCCGCGTGCTGGGCGTGGTGGTTTGATCTTCCTGCGACTGCGTGTCGATCTTCACGTAGCGAAGAAAGCGATCCACGGCTGGTTCAGCCGGAGGTTTTAGCTGGGCCTGTGCCTGTCCGAATCCGATAGAAACCAAACACAGGATGGTTGCGAGAATTAGTTTCATTAGTTAAATGCCTTTGTCTGTGTAATCTGCGGAGAGCTGGTTTAGATAGTCCAGCGCTTGCTGGAGTTCGCCACGTTTGCTAGCCAGTGTCGCGTCGTCTGCGTCCGAGGGGACGTAAATCGGGGGCGCAACGTAGACACGCGCTCGCGTAAAAGGCTTCGGAATCTGAAATTTATCCCAACTGGGGGTCGTCCAATAGCTTTTCAGCGCCATCGTCACGGGGACGATGGGGTGGCCCGATTTTTTCGCCAGCAGCACGGCGCCCATTTTAGCGACGTACCGCGGCCCTTTTGGCCCATCGATCGTAAACGCCGTTGTGCAGCCCGCGCGCATCAGATGCGCCATCTCGACAATCGCGCCGACGCCTCCGCGGGTACTTGAACCGCGAACCGCGCCGTATCCGAAGCGCTGAATAAACCGTGCGATGTACTCACCATCGAAGCTGCGCGACGTCATGACGACGATGCGTCGTTTGCGCCACCAGTAAGTCGTCAGGAATATGCGATCGTGCCAGAAGACGTAGATCGGGAGCCCTCCGTCCTTCTCGGCTTTCTCATGATTTTCCCACCCCGTTACTTCAAAGCGTGCCGTCCGCCCGATCAGGTTGATGAGAACGTAAAACACGAAATCCGCTGCACGGATCAGGAAGCGATCTTTGAACGAATATTCTGATAAATCCGCGTATTGATATGCGCGGGTAACTGCTTGCATAGGCCAAAGAAGTATAGATTAATCCGTGAAATCCGTGGCTAATAGATCCTGGGTTCGCCCGGCGGGCGGGTTTTCCAACGTTTATGAACCCACAGCCATTGGCCCGGATAACGGCGGATCTGGTTTTCGACCCGTTGAGTGATCGCGATCGTCAGGCGACGCACGTTTTCCTCTTCATCGTCCGTGCGTTCAAACATGACGGGCGTTTCAACTTCGAGCAGGTATTTTCCTTTCTCCGCGCTCCACGGCGAAAAAACCGGGAGTATCGGCGTGTTCGTGCGCAACGCGAGTTTTGCCATCATGAAAGTCGTCGCCGCCGGAACGCCCATAAAATCGATAAAGATTGCCTCATCGTCGAGCGTGTTTAAGTCGGGCAGAAGCCCGAGGGAAGTCTCACCGGAGCGCAGCAACTTCAACATCGAGCGTGCCGCGGAGAGCTTATCGATCGTTTGATTTCCAAACCTCGTACGGACGCGATCGACCATCAGCTCGATCTGCGGGTTGTCGATTCTTCGGACAAGGAAGGTGAATGGATGACCGAAGAGTGAAAATCCTAAACTCGTGAGCTCCCACGCTCCGAGATGGCCCGTGAAAAGCAATATTTTTTGACCCGAGATCTCCTTTGTAGCCTCGAGATTCTCCCATCCGCGCAACTCGACGAGTTCCTTGAGCTCTTTTTCCGATCTCGAGCCCATCTGACTGAAAAACCCAAGCAAACGCCCGAGACTGTCGAAACATTCCCGCGCTAATGCGGCTCGCTCCTCGTCGCTTTTTTCGGGAAATGCGAGGCGCAGGTTGGTCGCCGCGGTCCGCCTGAGATCGGCGGCGAGCACGTACGCGAGCCTGCCCATTGCGCGGCCGATCCGCATGGCAGCCGCTGGCGGCAGCCCCCCAAGCGTCGTAAGAACCGACCTGGCTGCCGCGTACTCGACGAACGTTTGAAGCTTTCCTGCTTTGGCCATTTTTCGCGCGTTACATGATTAGCAGGATTCGGAGCATCCTGTAAATGCTGCCGTTCCTGTAAATGTTGGCGGGGTTTCTGATATATTTCGAACGCGGAGCGATAGATTTTCGTACAGCCAATCGAAATCTCTCCTCAACGATCCGATAAAGATTGGAGTTTGATGGAAAAACGTCGGATTCTCATCGTCGATAATAACGATGAGTTGCGTGTTCTACTCGAACAGGCTCTCGAACGACTCGGTCACGAAGTTATCGTGACGGGCGAACGTGCCAAAGCGCTCCGCCGTGACGACCTCGATGGCTTCGATCTGGTCATCAGCGATCTCTCCGAAGCGGAAGTCAACGGAGAACCAATCAGCGAGCTTCACCGCAAGCATCTCGTAACTAATCTCAGCGAGCAGTTCAAGTCGCCCGGCGTGATCAAGGCGTTCAAAATGGTAGCAGCGAACTATCTCCGCTTGCCTTACAACCGCGAGGAGCTTCGCCAAATCGTCGAGCAAACCCTCGCACACAAACTGCACGAAGTAGACGACCCCGACCTTCACGTTCATGAAAAAATCGAGTTTGAACTTCCGAGCGATCTTGGATTGATGAATGGCGTCCTCGAATACCTTCAGGAACGCGTCGCGAAGCTCGGTTTGATCCGACCCGAACGATCGAATCTCTTCATCGCGCTTGACGAAGCGTTTGTGAACGCGGTCAAGCATGGAAACAAGAACGATCCCGCGAAGCTGGTGAAGATAACTGCCGAACTCTCTTCCACAGAAGCGTCATTCACGGTCGAAGACGAAGGCGAAGGCTTCGATATCCGTGAGATTCCCGATCCGTGTGACCCCGCCAACCTGTTCAGAACGTCGGGCCGTGGCGTGCTCCTCATCTACAACATCATGGACGAAGTTGAGTACAATGCGCAGGGAAATCGCGTAAAAATGGTTAAACGGCCGGATGCGCCGGTTAAAGCTCAACTCGTTGACCCAAATACCCCTGACGACAAACACGTCTGACACCTTCAGCATCGACAACTCCAGTGTCTCGCCTGGTGCTGCATCCTTTTGGCAAACGTGGCGGTGGTGGTTACCGCTCGCGTTGATCGCGCTGCTGCTGGTCCTCTATTTTGTCGATCCATTTATCGGCGATTGGGACGGCATGGACTACACGATGCTCTCCCTCGTGGGATATCCATCGTCGATGGCGCTTGGCCGCAACCTTTTCATCTTCACAAATCACGGACTGTTCGTAGTCGCTCGCGCGCTGTTTGGTCTCGAGCCTGAAAGCGCGTATCTGCTTTTCAAATACGCGGTAGTGGCGCAGGCGCCGCTGGCTGCGATTGCGTGTTGGATACTCGCGCGCGATCTCAGTGGCTCGCTCTACACGGCGACGACGGCTGCGATGCTGATCGTTTTTTCGCCCGTGTTTGTGCTTTACGGCGGTCAGGTGATGACTGACGTTCCTTCGGTGCTATTGATCGCGACCGCGTTGATTATTCACCTGCGTGGGGTGCGTGAGAAAAAGTTTTGGATGGTGTTGATTGGTGCGGCGGTGATGGGTTTGGGTGTGAACCTGCGCGAGACGATCGGGTTATATGCGTCGTGGCTGGTGCTGGCGCCGTTTGCGATGGGGTGGAAGTTTCGGCGACGTGAAGTTTTGTGCGTCGTCGCGTCGTGCGTTGTGTTTCTGTTGCTGGCGTTTGGTTGGTTCGCGTACTGGTTCATCACGGATGAGAATTATCGTTTTATTTGGCATGGCTGGCGTGAATCGATGCGCGACGAATCGGCGCGGCATCCGGTGACAATCGCCAATCTTGTTCCGTACGTTATGTACTACTTCATCAGCGCGCCGCTGGTGTTTCTAACGTTGCTGTTTGCTCCGGTGCTCGAATGGCGAAAGCGCGGGATGACGCCGATGCTGCTGTTGTGGCTGGTTGCGTTCGGCGCGAACCTGCTTTTGTTTTTCAACTACAGCACGACTGTTAACTGGCGTTATTTTTTAACAGGGCTGCCGGGACTCGTGCCGCTCGGTGCTTACTGGCTGCTTCGCATTGCGCAGGCGCGACTCGGAAGTCAGCGTCGTGCGTTCACGGCGTGTGTAGTTGTGATTCTTGTTTTGGCAGTGACGTTTGTTCTGCTGGTCAGACCGGTCACTTATGAATTCATTGAGCGGCGCGCGATGAGTAAGGAATATAAGCACCGGCTCGAAGCCGTGCCGTTGGACGCCATCATGATTTCGGGAGCGCAGACAATTGCCGTTAACTACTGGGCGTCGATCGGTTCGGGACGATGGAAGACGATCGGCACGGGCGGTGGGTGGCCGGGTGATAAGTTGTATTCGATTATTGAAAATCACCTGGAACATAGACGGCGTGTGTTTATCGATACCGATTCGCGCTGGTGGGTGCCGTGTGGCTGGCAGCGGGATGAGATTCCGATGATCGTCGATTTGGAGAAGCACTTCAGTTTCCGGCATGTCGAAGACACGATTTACGAGATAAGCTGGCAGGGAGATCCGAGCGCGCAGGATCATCCGAATCTGAGCCGCCTGTTGCCTGAGAACCGGCCTGAAGACATGAAGAAGTGCCCGCCTGGGAGGAAGTAAGACGCGGGGACGGGCAGACGCGGGGACACGGTGAACAACTCTCCGCGTCGCCGTGTCTCCCCGTCTCCGTGTCGGATTGCAAGAAGATGCCGTACGAAATATTTCTCGCCTTTCGTTACCTGCGGTCGCGGCAGAAGCGGCGGCTGGCTCGCGTGACGTCGGTCGCGGCGATACTCGGAATCTGCATGGGTGTTGCCGCGCTCATCGTGGCGTTTGCTTTGTCGAACGGCTTTCGCGACGAGATGCGTGAAAAGATCCTTCAGGGTACGTCGCACATCAGTGTCCTGCGCACGGATGGACATCCGATCGAGAACTACTCCGAACTTGCAAGCCAGTTAAAACAAGTCGATGGCGTCGTGAATGCCTCGCCGACAACTTACGACGCCGCGCTTGCGCGAGGTCCAAAAGACTCCGGGTATGCGGTGATTCGCGGCATCGAGAACGGGAGCGCCCAGTTAGCACAAGTGAATCAATGGTTGACTGAGGGTTCCCGCCGCCCGTTGTTTGAGACGACGTCCGAAACGAACGCCCTCGTCGGATCGGATCTCGCGTCGAGGATCGGAGTGGCGGTCGGCGACGTGGTCCAGATCGTTCCCGCGAGCGATGTTTCTGTTAATCACACGCATCACTGGCGCGTGGCCGGAATCTTTCGCTCCGGGTTGTTTGAATACGACTCTACGTGGATCTACGTCGGCTTGGACAAAGCAACCGCACTCGCCGGAAACAATCACGTCGCATCGGTGATGAGTGTTCAGGTGCGAGACGCGGATAACGTCAAGCAGGTGGTTGCGAATGTTTCAAAAGCCATAGGGGCGGATTACGAGCTCATCGACTGGCAACAAGCGAATCAACCGCTCTTCTCCGCACTCGCGCTCGAACGTCGCATGGGCCTGTTCATCATTGGTCTAATCATCGCGGTTGCGGCGCTGAATATCACGACGATGCTGATTCTCGTAGTCGTCGAACGCAGGCGCGACATCGCGATTCTCAACGCGCTCGGTGCAACGCGCACCGGAGTGATGTTGCTCTTCGTAATTGAGGGCGCTGTTGTTGGTGCGGTCGGTGCGATCGCCGGAGTCGTGCTTGGTCTGGTTGCCTGCTTCATAGCAAATCACTACAAGCTCATCAGCTTGCCGGCCGATGTTTACTCGATCAGCGATGTGCGGCTCGTCAGCAGGCCAGTCGAGATCTTGTTTGCTGCACTGATCGCTTTCGTGTTGAGCGTGCTGGCGACGATCTATCCCGCACGTGCAGCGTCGCGCATGCGACCAGTCGAGGCCCTGCGCGACTCATGATCAGCGTAGTCGATCTGCGGAAGAGTTTTACTGCGCCGAACGGTGACCGTCTCGACGTACTGCGTGGAGTGACGTTCGCGGCGAACGCTGGTGAGAGTATCGCGATCACTGGAGCGTCGGGTTCGGGCAAATCAACTCTGCTTCACCTGTTGGGAGGTTTGGAAACGCCGGACCACGGGACGATCGATTTGGACGGGAGCAACGGCCGGCAAGAGATCGGCTTTGTTTTTCAGTTTCATTACTTGTTGTCAGACCTCTCGGCGGTAGAGAACGTCGCACTGCCATTACTTATCGCTCGTCGCAAACCGCGTCATGCGTATGAACGTGCACTGACGCTTTTGAAAGAAGCAGGGCTGGAAGCGCGAGCAGATCATCCGATCTTGCATCTTTCTGGTGGAGAGCAGCAGCGCGTGGCGGTTGCTCGAGCGCTGGTTACCGAGCCGAAACTATTACTAGCCGACGAGCCCACGGGAAATCTCGACGATGCCATCGGTGAGGATATAGGTCTGACACTTATTAATTACGCTCGCAAACATTCGGCGATTACGATAATCGCAACACACAGCACGCATTTGACGCGGTTGTGCGATCGCGCGCTGGTGCTTGAGGGCGGAAGAACACATTAGACAGGATTTACACGATTTTTCAGGATGTCCAAGATTCAATCCTGTAAATCCTGAACAATCCCTGTAATCCTGTCTAATTCATCTGAAATAAGCGTGCTCTTAGGACTTTTACTGTTACGAACAGAGACAATGCTTCTTGAGTCCTCATTCATAGGTTATAATGCCGCCAACCTTGCCGCATCTAACTTGACGGCAAGCGCAATAATAAGGACGTTTTACAGGGACAAAGATGTTCGAACGCTATACTGAAAAAGCGCGCAGAGTTATCTTTTTCGCACGCTACGAAGCGTCACAGTTTGGAGCTCCGGCTATCGAACCGGAGCACCTTTTGCTGGGTCTGATGCGCGAAGACAAGACCCTCACGGGTCGCTTTTTCCCGCGCGCGCAGGTCTCGATCGAGTCGATTCGCAAGGAGATCGAGGGTCGCACACTCCTGCGCGAGAAGATTTCCACCTCCGTCGAACTCCCGCTCGCACCCGAAACCAAACACGTCCTTGCTTACGCACACGAGGAAAGCGACCGCTTACAACATCGACACATCGGAACTGAACATCTCCTGCTCGGATTGCTGCGCGAAGAGCGTTCGATGGCTGCGGAGATTCTTTACGAACGCGGGCTGCGGTTGAATGCAGTGCGCGACGAGATTGCACGCCAATCGGGAGCCGATGCGCGCACATCACAAAAGAAAGACACGCCACACCTCGTCGAGTTTTCACGCGATCTGACGGACGACGCTGCTAACGACAAGTTGGATCCGTTGATCGGTCGCGAAGCCGAGATCGAACGCGTCGTTCAAATCCTTTGCCGGCGCACGAAGAACAATCCTGTATTGATCGGCGAACCCGGCGTTGGCAAGACGGCGATCGTCGAGGGTCTGGCACAGAGAATCGTCCGCGGCGATGTGCCGTCGTTCCTCGAACACAAACGCATTTTGTCACTCGATCTCTCGTTGATTGTCGCCGGCACAAAATATCGTGGTCAGTTTGAAGAGCGACTGAAACAGATCATGCGCGAACTCGTCGAGAACCCGCAGTACATCGTGTTCATCGACGAATTGCACACGCTCGTCGGCGCAGGCTCGGCCGAAGGCTCACTCGACGCAGCAAACATTCTGAAA
>DATNCH010000259.1:0-14365 GCA_035571655.1 Pyrinomonadaceae bacterium | reverse complement strand
GAACCTCGCGCTCGCACCGACGATCGAGGTGGCCCACACAGGCCTGATGAATTCACCGGGGCACCGTGCGAACATTTTGCGCCCAGAGTTCGGGCGTGTCGGGATTGGGGTGATGGATGGGGGGATGCGCGGGTTGATGGTTAGCCAGGAATTCCGAAACTGAGTACACAAAAGGCACAAAAGAGGACACAAAAGGCACAAAGAAAGCCTGAATGAGAAATCCGGAACCGACTGAATAGATCCGGAACCCACCCTGAATGAGAAATCCGGATTTTTCTTTGTGCCTTTTGTGTCCTCTATGTGCCTTTTGTGAACTAACCGGTCGCTTCTTTAGGCACGACATCGACGGTGAGTTTCTGTACGCCTCTGATAACCGTCACGGGCGTTCTTTTTCCGATGCGTTCGTCCGTGAGCAGTCGATGAAGATCGTCGATACCGCGAATCGGTTGACCATCGAAATCAATCACGAGGTCGCCGGCCTGTAGCCCCGCTTCCCTTGCAGCACTCGCATCGCCATTCGTCTCAAACGAGACGATCAGCACGCCAGTTTCAACCGGCAGTTGATAGAAGCGCACGACGCGACGCGGGATCGGAACATTATGCCCAGCCACGCCGATGTAACTCCGGCTGATCTTCCCATCGCGAATCAAACGCCCCGCCACGAACTTCGCCGTGTCAATCGACGTCGCGAAACAGATCCCCTGCGCCGGCAGGATCGTCGCCGTGTTCACTCCAATCACTTCGCCACGCGAGTTCACGAGCGGCCCACCAGAGTTCCCAGGATTCAGCGCCGCATCCGTCTGGATAACTCCGTCCATCAACCTTCCCGACTGCGCGCGCAACGTGCGTCCGAGCGCGCTCACGACACCCGCCGTCACAGAATATTGAAACCCATACGGATTACCAATCGCGATCACCAACTGCCCAACGCGGATCCACTGCGAGTCTCCGAGTTGCGCCGGCACGAGATTCGGCGCCGTGACCCGAATCACTGCCAAATCCGTGTCAGGATCGTCGCCGATCAACTGTGCCTGGAACCTGCGACCATCCATCAGCGCGACGTCGATCTTCGACGCGCCATGCACGACGTGACTATTCGTGAGTATGAATCCATCCGGTGTGAAGACGAACCCGGACCCGCTTCCGGTGACTTCATTCGTACTTTCTCGTCGCCTGCGCCGGCTCGTCACCTGAATATAGACAACTGACGGGCTTACCTTTTCCGCCGCTTCGATAACCGCGCGCGAGTATGCATCCAGCAGACCGTCGTCGGTTCGAGTCGTCGTTTGCGACTGTGTGACGTCGCCAATCACCTCTTCTTCAGTATTAATCTTTCTTGCAACTGCGTACTTCATTTGTATCTCCTGATTAATTCATGCACCGTGGCACTTCTTGTACTTCTTCCCCGATCCGCACGGACAGGGATCATTGCGTCCTGGACGTGGCGCTTCATACCTGACGGTCGGGTTTTTCAACTCTTCGCCACTTACGAAACGCCATTGTCCATTTTCCCGTTCAAATAAACTCTTTTCGCGATGGTTTTGATCTTCTCCCCTTTGTGTAAACTTCGCTTCAAATGAAACATAGGCCTTGTTGTTGCTGACCACTCTCGTGTCAAGGATCTCGAGGCCATGCCAGGTTGACGTTTCCGACCATTCACGAATGAACGAAAGGTCAATCTCTTTTCGCGACCTTGTGTGGGTCGAGGCCACAATGAAATCGATCGCGCCAGTCACGAAAGCAGAATACCGAGCTCGCATCAGCTCTTCGGCAGTCTCGCTCTCTCGCGTGCCGCTAATGATTGGTTCACAGCAGGCTGAAAAAGCCGCTCCGGACCCACACGGACAAGTTAAATTATCTTGAGTCATACGACAGATGTCTACTTAGCCTCGTAAAGCAGTACCTTTTTCTTGCGAGTCTTTCCAATGATGAACCCCGTGATCGCGCCAGCCGCTGCGCCAAGCACTGTGAGCCCCGCTGTTACCGCCGTACCGTCAACGACAGCAAAACTATGATCGTCATCGGTTGCCTCACCCACTGCGCCCAGGAGCGCTCCGGCGCCGGCGCCGGCTCCGAGGCCAATGAGGGTTGATTTGGTAACGGACGTGCCGCCCACCTGATGAACACTGCGCACGTCGTCACGTTTTACTTCCGTGGCAGCGTTCTTGACCATCAGCGTCAGTGCAGTATCCGAAACGCTGCTGAATGTTCCGTCCACCTTCTTTCCATTTTTTAACTTTACTGACAGTTTGTTTCCCTGTGCCACCGAGTTAAGTCGTGACCAATCGTTGGTCCCGCCTTGAGCCGCCAATGTAACAGGCGAAAGCAGGAATGAGGTCAGCAGGATGACTATGGTTGCAAATTGTCGAGTCCGAATGCGCATAGTTTTCTCCTTTATGAGTGAGTGGGACGCGCGCTGGCGCGTAAGCAAACTGTGGCGTGAACGCGGATAACTTACCAGAAGCACGTGCTGCTTGGCGAATTTGTACACATTAGGACCATGGTCTAATGTTAAGATTGAGGCGGAGGACCCGACCATGATGACTCGCCATATTGGCCGACCTGCTCCACTGCTGATTCTCATCGCTACAGGGATCGTAAGCGCGTTGTTGCTCGGTGCTGAGCCGTACACAACAGCGCAGGACGACACTTACCAACAAGAACTCTCAACCGGAAAAGATCTCCTTCGACGACGAAACTACGAAGACGCGGTGAAGAGTTTCAAGCGCGCGAACGAAATGCGCGGAAAGAAGTCGGCGGAGTGTTACTACTTGATGTCTGAAGCGTATTTCTCGCTGGGGGCCTACAAGAACGTGATCGAGTCGGCCGATAAAGTCATCGAGTTTGCCGGCGAGAACAAGCAACTCACCTGGAACAGCTACAACAACAAGGGCCTGGCATTACAAACGCTCGCTGAGAAAAAGGATCTGAAGAAACTTCAGGCGGCGGAGGTCGCATTCCGGCAGGCACTCGCGATCGAAGGCGCGGCTCCGGTCATCCGGTACAACCTTGGTGTAACGCTCTTACAGTTGAACCGGGATGCGGAAGGCATTGCTGAGATCAGGGAGTACATCAAATTGCAACCCACCGGGACGTACACGAAGGCGGCGCTAAAGCTTGCGGATAATCCGCGTCGCGCTCGCGAAAACTATGCGCCCGATTTTTCGTTCACGTCGTCTGAGGGTGAGCACATCGCGCTCGAAGATTTGCGTGGGAAAGTCGTGGTGTTGGATTTCTGGGCCACGTGGTGTCCGCCATGCCTCGACTCGATACCCGCGATTCGCAACATGTACAAGAAGTTTTCCCAAGAGCAGTCGTTTGTGCTGATCGGGATCAGTGCCGATAGTGAAGACGACTTGTGGCGGGAGTTCACGGTGAAGAACAAGATGATCTGGCCGCAGTACCGCGATCGAGATCGGCGCATCCAGCGTGCGTTTCACGTGAGTGCGTTTCCGACGTACGTCGTGATCGACCATGAAGGTATTGTTCGCTTTCAGAGTGAAGGCGCGGGTTGGGAAAGCGCCGTGGATCTGCATCAGGCGATTCAGAAGCAAGTGAAGATGGTTGCGAATGAGGCGCGGTAAGCAAAATTTATCCTCGCAAAGACGCAAAAGCGCAAAAGGAGGCCTTGGATTTCCTTTGCGCCTTTGCCTCTTTGCGAGGGCATATGATCATTCTAAAGCCAGCCTTCCGATTCTACCTTCCGCACCTGCGCCCCAGCCGATCGATTTACGCCGAGCAAAACTAAGCGTGTCAAAGCCTGGACCACCGATAGGTTTCCACGTTTGTCCGTCGTCGGTCGAGTAGTCGCCTCCTGATGGACCAAGCGCAACCAGCGTTTTCGTGCCGGGAACATAGCGCACGACCGACCGAAAGCCTGACAAGCCTTTCACGAGCGTCCACGTGACTCCGCCATCGCTTGTGACAGCAAGATTGTCGACCGCCTCCTGCTCCTTTCGATAATCGCCGCCAACGATTATTCCGTGCTTTGCGTCGCGGAACGCTATCGAGAATATTCCCGCCGACGGTCCGGCGGCGAGCGGCGTCTCGGCGACTTGCCACGTCAGTCCACGATCCGCCGTGCGCAAGACGCGAGCCTTCGCGGACGCGCCTGTGCCGATCCACGCGTGAGACGTTCCGATCACGGCGATGTTGGTCCCACTCGCCGCAAACGCGCCTTCGTTTTCCATTGCTCGCGGCAAGTTCGCAGCCGGCACGTGCGACCAAACACGCCCACCATCGGCCGTCGTCATGATGTAAAGGTGACCATCGACAGAGTCGCCGAAAACGATGCCGTGGTTCGCGTCCCAAAACGACATCGCATCGAGAAAAGCCTTTTCGTCTTCGTTCTTGAACTGGAGCGTCCAGGTTTTACCAGCGTCGGTAGTTTTGTAGATGCGCGAGGCTGGTCCATTGCCAATCGCCAGGACGTACGCAGTTTGAGCGTCGATCGCGTCCACATCGCGGAAGTCAAGGGCATCAGTCGTCACGGTTAGTTTTTGCCACGTCTGCCCACCATCGGCGGTGCGCAGGACCGTCGATCCGGCGCCACTTGCCCACGCCACACGCTCGCTCACCGCACTAACACCGCGCAGACGCACGTTCACGCCGCTGTTCTGCATTGTCCACTGCGGCGCACTCAAGACAGCCAAAATCAATAGAGTTATCATGTCAATTGGGCAAATCCTGAAAAATCATGTAAATCCTGTTTAGAGCAGGATTGGATATAATACGCCGCGCATTAAAAAGCCAGTTCGATCCTCCGTTCACGTATGATCGGGCAACTCCTCCTCCATTATCGGGTCGTCGAAAAAATCGGCGAAGGTGGCCAGGGCACCGTTTACAAAGTCATCGACACGACGCTCGATCGCCCTGCTGTCATCAAGGTGCTGCCGCCCGATCTGACTGATAGTGCTTCCAACCTCCTGCGGTTCGAACGCGAGGCAAAGCTCGCGTCGTCGCTGGACCATCCGAACATCTGCACGATCTTTGGCCTTCACAAAGTCGGCGACGTTCACTTCATCGCTATGCAGTTCGTCGAGGGTCGCAATGTGCGCGACATCGTCGGCGGGCAACCGCTCGACTTGCGCCGCGCACTCTCGATTACGATTCAGGTCACAGACGCGCTTGCCGCAGCGCATGGTCGCGGCATCGCGCATCGCGATATCAAAGCGCGAAATGTAATGGTCACGCGTTCGGGAACAGTGAAGGTACTCGATTTCGGTCTCGCGAAGTTGATCGAAACTCCGCACACCGTCGCGGTCGATCCGCAGCTCACGGAAGTCGGCGTGCCTTATGGAACGTCCACCTACGCAGCGCCCGAGCAGGCACAGGGCTTGAAGGCCGATCATCGCGCCGACATTTTCTCGACGGGCGTGTTGCTTTACGAAATGCTCGCGGGCACGTGGCCGTTCAGAGGCAAGACGGCTTTGGACGTGCGCTATGCGGTGGTCTATCACAAAGCGAAACCGATTGTCGAAGCGCGAGGCGAAGACTCGCCGCTGCTTCGTCGCATTCAGGAGATCCTCGACAAAGCACTCGCAAAAGCACCTGACGATCGTTACCAGCGAATCGAAGACATGCGAAGCGATTTGCAGGAAGTGATGCGAGAGGTGGACGTTGATGCGAGTTTTGGCAGCACGTTGACTGACGCTCCACTCGCGGCTGTGCCGATCGCAGCGCCCAGCTCGGGAAGCTTTTGGACCGCGTCACGCAGGATCGCCGTTTCGATTGTCGCCGCGATCGTGCTGATTCTGGCTTTCTCGTTCGTTGCCTTTCGAACAAAACGCCCAGTTGAAAGCGACTCCGCCATAAACTCACTCGCCGTGCTGCCGTTCGCGAATAGCGATCCCGGCAACGAGTATCTCTCAGACGGAATAACCGAGAGTTTGATCGAGAACCTCTCGCGGGTGCCGAACCTGAAAGTGAAATCGCGAAGTACGGTTTTTCATTACAAAGGACATGAAACGGATCCGACGAAGATCGGGCGTGAGCTTGGCGTTCACGCGCTCTTGTCAGGTAGCGTAAGTCAGTCTGGCGACGACCTGTACGTGAGCGTCGAACTCATCGACGTGCGCGACGACAGTCACATCTGGGGCGAGCGCTACGGGCGCAAGGTTTCCGAAATAGTCTCCTTGCCGCAACAGATCTCGCGCGACGTGTCGCAACGATTGCGCTCGCGTGCTGACGGCATGGACCACTCACAATTGACGCGGAACTATTCGCCCGACTCTGAAGCGTATCGGCTCTATCTCCAGGGTCGCTACAACTGGAACAAGAGAACCGTCGAAGGATTGCAAAAAGGGATCGAGTTTTTTGGTCAGGCCATTCAGCGCGACCAGGACTACGCGCTCGCTTACGCAGGACTCGCCGACTGTTATCTTCTGCTGAACGTCTACAACGTCACTTCCGCTGACGATTCTTATCCGAAAGCTGAAGCGGCGTCGAAGAAGGCTTTATCGATCGACGAGAGTCTGGCTGAGGCACACACGTCGCTCGCCTTTGTCACTTATCGTTACCATCTGAACTGGGCGGAAGCCGAGCAACACTTCAAGAAGGCGATCGCGCTGAATCCAAACTATGCGACGGCGCATCAGTGGTATGGGAGTTATCTCGCCGCGCTCGGAAGATCGAAAGAATCGATAGTCGAAGCTAAAACCGCGCACGAGCTCGAACCATTTTCGTTGACGATCTACAGCGACTACATTCGCAATCTTTATTATGCCGGCAGACTTGACGAGGCTCGCCAGGAGTCTTTAAAACTCATGCAGATGGATCCGAACTTCGGGCGCGCGCGTTACGAGCTGGGTTTGGTCCTTGAAGAAGAAGGAAAGTTGGACGAGGCTATCGCCGAATTCAAAATGGCGTTAAAGTCTCAGCCTGACAACGTCGCGGCACTAACTGCGTTGGGTCACGCGCAGGGTCTTGCAGGGAAGAAAGCGGACGCAGAGAGAATAATCAGCAGGCTTCAGGAACTCTCGAAACAACAATACGTCTCCCCATTTCAAACAGCGGTGGTCTACGCCGGCATCGACGACCGGAAGCTCGCGCTCGACTGGCTCGAGAAGTCGCAGCAGGAGCGGTTCAATTGGTTGCCCTTCGTGCAGATCGATCCTGTGTTCAAGAATCTGCGGTCGGAACCGAGATTTCAGGAGTTGTCGAAGAGCCTTGGTCTTAAGTAGCGCCACAAAAAGCACAAAAAAGAACACATATGAAGCTTACACGTCGAACATTTTTGTCAACAACCACGAAGTCTGCGCTGGCGGTGGCCGTCCTGAATTCCATTCCCGCACGCGCGTTGGCCCAGTCAGCCGCGGTGCAACCGGTGTTTGCACGGCTCGACGAATACATCGCGCGCCACATGCGCGAGACAGGCGCGCCGGGAATGACGCTCGCACTCGCGAATCGCAATGGTCTGATCAGGGCTTCGACTTACGGCTTCGCAGACACGAAAGCCGGCTTGCGCGTCGTGCCCGAAACAATGTTTGAGATCGGCTCGGTTTCGAAGTCGTTTGTCGCCCTCGCGCTAATGCAGTTGCGCGACGAAGGAAAACTCGATCTCAACAAGCCAATCGTCGAATATGTTCCGTGGATAAAGATCAATTCCAAGTTCGAAGCGATCACCACGCATCATATTCTCAGCCACACCGGCGGACTTCCCGGCGAGCCGTTGCTGCTCGACGCGTTGCTCAGTGAACTCTGGACCGGATACGCGCCCGGTAAACGATTTCTTTACTCAAACACCGGATACAACATCCTCGGCTTTCTGATTGAAGCACTCGATAAACGTCCGTTTGCCGAAGCGATGCGAGCGCGAATCCTCGCGCCGCTCGGAATGACGGCAAGCGCGCCGATCATTACCAATAACCTGCGCAAATTCATGGCCGTGGGTTACGAGCCGCTCACCGAAGGACGTCCGTTTCCGGTTCATGGTCCACTCGGCGAAGCACAATGGATCGAGGTTGACATTGCCGCGGGCAGCATCGCTTCGACTCCCGGCGACATGGCGAAATACATGCGCATGCTTGCGAATCGTGGTGCGTTGCCGAAAGGTCGACTCATTTCCGAGGAATCGTTTGAACTTTTGACAAAGCCGGCGATCGAGTCTCCGTTTCGTGGCGAACCGGCGTCGTATGGCTACGCACTCTGGATAAGCAACATCGGAGGTCATACGCGTCTGCGTCACACGGGCGGGATGGTGGCTTTCAGCTCGTCGATCGATGTCGACGTGACGGCTGGTGTTGGTGCGTTTGCGTCTGTCAACGCGAATCTTCGTGGTTATAGACCAGTTGCCGTGACGAAGTATGCGATTGAGCTCTTCAACGCATCGCTTGAAGGAAAGCCACTGCCGGATGCGCCGGCGCCGCCGACGCCTCCGGACCAGGTAAAGAACGCGGCCGATTACGCTGGCGCCTACGCGTCACCTGATGGGAAGAATCTGGAATTCGCTGCGGAAGGTGAGAAACTCATTCTCGTACGTGGTAATCGCAGGATTGTCCTCGAGCGCGCTGCACCGGATCTGTTCCTGGTCAAAGATCCGGATTTCGACTTGTTCCTGCTCGGGTTTATTCGTGAGAACAAGGAAGTGACGCAGGCGTTTTATGGCGCCGATTGGTACATGGGCGCGAAATACACAGGGCCGAAGTCTTTTGAAACTAAGAAAGACTGGGAGGCATTTGCAGGGCATTATTACAACGATAGTCCCTGGTACGGCGACACGCGCGTTGTGCTGCGTAAAGGCCAACTCTTTCTGGATGGCGTCCAACCACTCGTGCCACGCGGTGACGGGAAGTTTGGGGTTGGCGATGCGGAGGGTCCTGATTGGATCAGTTTCGAGTCAATCGTCGATGGACGCGCCATGCGAATGAATTCCTCGGGAATGATCCGTCGCCGCACGTTCACACCGTGAGGCCACAAAAGGCACAAAGAAGAACACAAAACAAATCCCTATTTTTTGTCACGTTGTGCCCTTTTGTAGCTACATTTGTGCCTTTTGTGTACTACATCAACAGCGACTCGACACGGTGCGCATGGACCATCTCCTCACACGGTGACCACGCGAACACTGTGAAACGTCCATCCTGCGAAGCGACCAGCCCGAGCGCATCACGCTGATCGTTGACAAACTGCGCCGCCGAGAGATGCCGCGTACCACCGTGCTCGGTTGGATGGACCACGACCGGAATATTCCCGACGATCGGCTCTGTAATCACCCACTTATCGACTATGGAACCTCTATCCGGTCTTCGGATCTTCGCACCAAACGCGAGCACTTCATACTGATCGTCGATAATCGTCGCGCCGTCGACCGCTGTCAGACCTCCAATCGTATCCACGACCCGGCGCACCGCGCTTTCCCATTGCGTGCGATCTTCGTGATCTTCGTCCACCTCCTGTCGCAAGAGCTTTGTGAGCGCTGCGAACGACGGCGTAATCGAATAGAGAATCGGCTGCGCGATCGAGTCGCGCCAACGGTCGCTTTCCGACGGTACGACGAGCAGTGTCCCTCCATGACCTTGTGCGCGCATCGAAGCACTCAGTTGGACCAGCACGTTCAGCGTGTGATGTGGACCATTCGTCGCAGCGGCAGTGAAAGCGAGCAGGGCTTTTAGTAGCGCAGGACAGTCAGGGAGGCTCGTGCCTTTGTCGTCTATGACCTTTACCTGCTCGCCCTTCAACACTGCAACGTTCGCATACTTCCCAAAGCCATCCAGACGACGATGCTTGATAACGAGTAATCCCGGTTCGATATCTTCCAGAACGAAACAGAAACTCGGAATCGTACGCGTCGTTCCCCAGACCCTGAGTTCACCGCCGAGACTCCAAACACCGAGATGAATCTCGGGTCGTTCAACCGCGGGCGCGAGCTTTGTAAGCACGCCTGCCGTCAACGGCAGTGAATGCTCAAACACCATCGGCTGCTTCGCCTGTTCGGGCGGCAGATAAGCGAGAGAGATTTTGGGGAAGCGGCCTTCCTCCGGTCGGAAGCTGGCCCAGAAAGTGGCGTTGATGATCGCCGCGACCGACTGTGCATCGGGTTGCGGCGCCAAATCGTCCTCGCCGAGGCGGCGCGCCTCCTGTATTTGTCGAGCGAAATGTGCCTCGACGATGGGCGCGACGGTGCTCGCCGCTTGATACGTTGGGTTACTGCTCATAAACTGCGTTTCGTTCTTTTTTTGCCTTTTGTGGCCCGATGAACAGATTAACGCAGGTGAGCACGGATTAGTTAGCGTAGCCGGGTGTCCATACATGAGAAAGGTGCTCGTAATCGGTCCCGGCGGATCTGGAAAATCGACGTTTGCCAGGCGCCTGGGTGAACTGCTTGAGATCCAGGTCAAACACCTCGACGCATTTTACTGGCGTGCGGGATGGACCAAACCTTCCAACGAGGATTGGGTTAACACCGTAACTGAGTTGGCGAGCGGTGACGCGTGGATCATGGACGGCAACTTCGGAGGCACGCTCGAACTCAGGCTCAAGCACTGCGACACGATCATTTTTCTCGACATGCCACGCCTGCTGTGTCTCTGGCGCGTGACGAAAAGACGTCTTCGTTATCGCAACCGTTCGCGGCCCGACATGGCTGAAGGTTGCCCTGAAAAAGTGGACCTCGAATTTATTGATTGGATTTGGAATTATTCACGAACGTCACGACCGAAAGTCGTCAGGTTGTTGAATGAGCATTCCGGCAGTAAGCAGGTTGTGTGGCTTCGTTCGAATGCTGAAGTAGAAAGATTCTTGCACGATCTATCGCTTAGAGGAGCCCCCGATGGACAAACATGAACCCGAAAGCGGTTTGAGTTTCGAGCGCGTCGTCTTTTTTAGCGATGCTGTTTTCGCGATCGTGATCACGTTGCTCGTGCTCCCTTCAAGGAACCCCAACGGCGAGTGAAGAAGCCGCTGCTTAGAAGCGATTCTATGGATGCACAAATCTTGGCCCTGGCGGAAACGATCTGGAACTACCACCGAATGAAGCACCAGGTCGCAAAGGGCGATGCGATCCTGGTGCTTTGCAGTCACGATGAAAGGGTCGCCGAAAGAGGCGCTCAACTATTTCTCGAAGGCTGGGCGCCGCTCATCATCTTCTCGGGCGGGCGCGGAGAGATCACGAAGAGACTCTGGGACGAACCGGAAGCAGTGCGATTCGCGCGCATCGCGATGAACCTGAATGTTCCGCGCGAGAGTATTCTGGTCGAACCCAATTCCACCAACACGGGCGAGAATGTTCAGTTCACAAAAAAGCTTCTCGAAGAGCGCGGGCTGAATCCACACAAGTTTATCGTCGTGCAGAAGCCGTACATGGAGCGACGCGCGTTTGCGACATTCCGGCGTTACTGGCCCGAGAAGGACGTGGTTGTTACTTCACCGCAGGTTTCGTTGCGCGAGTATCTGGCGGAGTATTCGAATCGCTCGCTGTCGGCGTCGGACGTAGTAGGTATAATGGTCGGCGATCTACAACGGATTAAGCTCTACCCAGCCCTCGGCTATCAGATCGCACAGGAGATTCCGGACGAAGTGTGGACCGCCTTCGAAGGACTCGTGCGCGCTGGTTACGACAAGTATTTGGTGCCACAAGAAGGCACAAACAAAGCCACAAAAAAGGAAAAATGAATGAAGAGAAGCATTCTGCTTATCCTATTGTTTGCAATTACAGTCGTGGCGCAGGTCTCGACCTCGCGGCCTTATCCGATCGACAACAATCACTCGACCGTTGGCTTTTCGGTTCCGATCTTCGGTGGCCTGTCGCAAGTGAAGGGGAAGTTTACTGACTTCACTATTACTCTCACTAACGATGAGAAAGATATTACGAAGTCATCAGTGAGCGTGGTGATTAAAGCGACGAGTGTGGACACAGGCATCGAGGGACGGGATCGTCATCTAAGAACCGCAGATTTCTTCGACGTCGAAAAATTTCCGGAGATCACTTTCAAGAGTGAACGAATCGAGAAGAAGGGAAAACAGTTCATCGCGCATGGTCCACTCACGATGCACGGTGTCACTAAACAGATCGCACTGCCCTTTACCATCACCGGCACGTTAAAAA
Source organism: Pyrinomonadaceae bacterium (assembly GCA_035571655.1). Lineage (GTDB taxonomy): Bacteria > Acidobacteriota > Blastocatellia > Pyrinomonadales > Pyrinomonadaceae > PSRF01. Next base: position 2,322 of record DATNCH010000259.1, on the reverse strand, counting down.
ACCCCTCCACCAACGAGACGAGCGCGGTTGGTTATTCCGCGCATACGGTCCTGAACCGCCGCGACTTCGGCATCAATTACAGCCGCAAAGACAACCCAACTTTTGTCGGCGACAACATCACCGTCGAAATCGACCTGGTCACCCGCGCTCTCGACCGGAAGTGAGCCACAAAAAGGCACAAAATGCACAAAAGAATGTTTGAGAGGTCTTTTGTGCCTTTTGTGCCTTTTTGCGGCACGTTTGCCTAGATATGCCAGATAAGGCATAATCTGGACCGTGAATGAGCCTCACCTGGGAAGGCATGACCGGTGAAAGCAAGCGCCAAAAGAACGAAAACTAGAAGATCACGAGGCGCGAGTAAGAAGATCGAGACGGGTAGCGGCAATGTCTTTGCCGATCTTGGTTTTCAGGATGCAGAAGAGCGTCTGCTAAAGGCAAAGTTGGCGACGAAGATTGCACAACTCATCGAGGAGAAAGGCTTGACTCAAGCTCAAGCTGCGGAGCGAACTGCTTTGGACCAGCCGAAAGTCTCAAGGCTTTTACGCGGTCAACTGTCCGGCTTCTCAGCCGATCGACTATTCGCTGTGCTTAATCGCCTCGGTCACAGTGTCGAAGTTCGCATATCCGCAAAAGAACGCTCTCCAGCGAAGTCTCATACTCGCGTCATGATCGGATAAGCCAGAGCCGCAAAAATGCACAAAATGCACAAAAGAATGTTTGACAGGTCTTTTGTGCCTTTTGTGCATTTTTGCGGCATGTTTGCGAGAGGTAGTGCGGCGGTGGGCGGGTTTGTGTGGCTGGTGCTGCTGCCCACGATTACGGCCGATTCGCCCGAGAGGGAAGTTATTCATAAGGTCGTGCTTTTCGGGGTGTTGGTGGTTGTGCCGTTGGGGATTTCGCTGGTTCAACCTGACGAGCCCACGATGTTTCGGGTGGTTGTGTTTGCACAGCCAGTGGCGGCGTTGTTGACGGTCGCGTCGTTCTTTTTCGAGACTGGACCACTTGCGGCGGCGCTGTCTTCCGCGTGGCTCGTTTTTACTCTTCTCGTGGCGGTGTTTGGATTAACAAGACTCAAGTCGCGTGGGTTTTATCCTGTGGCTGAGGTGAGTATCGATGCGGGATTGTTGTACCTGGCCGTGGCGGGTGTGTGGCTGGTGATCTATCGTCTCGGCGTTCAGCCTTTCGATTATGGCGAGACGATCATACTGCTCACCGTCGTGCATTTTCATTTTGCCGGTTTCGCAGCTCCGATCATCGCCGGAATAAATGGAAGAGTTCTGGCCCACCGCGAGCATCCGCGAATGATCTTCGCTGCTTCGGTTTTCGGAATCGTCGCTGCCATGCCACTCGTTGCTGCGGGAATAACTTTCTCGCCGTGGCTCGGATTCATCGGAGCGCTATTGCTGACAGCGGGCCTGGTGCTGCTTGCGGTGCTTACTGTTGGTTGGGTAATGGGCGCACTGCCTTTAGGCAAGCGGCTGCTTTTGCTGGTCGGAGCAGTGTCAAGCTGCACGGCAATGGTGCTGGCTTGTCTCTACGCTTACAGCCTCGCGACGAAAACATTGATCCTGAACATTCCCACGATGGCAATGACGCACGGGCTGCTGAATGCGTTTGGATTTGTGACTTGCAACCTGTTGGCATGGTGGGGTGCACGGGATTCAAACCCGCCTTGAAACGGTTTTAGAGAGTTGTACCTATGTAAAACCTAAATTCATAACTAACCCAGTCCCGCCTATACGGCGTTCCTTTTCCGCGCGCAAAACTGCGGAAGCGCGTTGCAGTACCAGGGCTTCGATCTCGTCACGCGCGCTTTCCACGCGATCCGCGATTCTTTCGCGCTCCTGTTGCAGTGACGCGAGAAGCTCCGACAGGTTCATGACCGTCTGACTCGCGTGAATCGGATCGGTGGCTGCGCTGCCTCGAAGGTCTAGAATCATCGAAAAGCTTACGGTTTGAAGTGCCAGCCACTCGTTGATCTGAGCAGAGTCCATTGGGGCGGCAATGACCAGCGAGGTGGTCTCCGTTGTCCACCCGGCATCCGACATTCCGAGTTGTTGCAGTTGGATGTGTGGATGCTCGTCTTTCAAGTGTTTCGCGTGTTGCCAGTTTCGATAGAAGACCCGCGCGTCAATGAGCCACGGCAGGATCTCGCGCGCCAGACTGCCCGCGCCGAGCACAGCCACGCTCGACTGACCTTTCAAGTGTTTCCTAATCAAGCTGCCATACGACTGGCTTCCGAGACCTTCCAGATGACGATGCCTGACCTGTCGCGCATCGACGAGCACATCGGTCATCATTTTGCGCAGGAACTTGCCCCAT
>DATNCH010000258.1:0-7509 GCA_035571655.1 Pyrinomonadaceae bacterium | reverse complement strand
GCTTGCGGAGTTTGGCATGGATTTCCGAGTCTTGTAAATCCTTAAGACCAGTTTGACACGAATTTACAGGATGCGGGGCTGATGGTAGTGTTCGGGTAATGTTTCCCTTTAGAAACATTCTCTTCCCAACCGATTTCTCTGCGCACGCTCATGCGGCGCTCAAATACGCCGCTGCGTTTGCTCAACATGGGCGTGGTCGGGTTTTCCTTTTCAATGCGCAGGACGCGAGAGTTTCGGCGAGTTTGCCGGAACAGATGAAGAGTTTACTTTCTGATCCGCTGTTGAATGGCGTGGACGCCGAACCGATCCTCGTCGAAGGCGAGCCGAGGGTCGAGATCGCGCGTGCGGCGATCGATCACGACATCGATCTCACGACTGTCGTGATGCGTGACCGCAATCGACTGTCGCGCGCGTTTGGCGCCTCGATTGCCGAAGAGATCGTCGCCGAATCGCCGTGCGCGGTACTTGCGATCCGTCCGCCGCAACGGGAGTTCGTCCGGCAAAGCGAGATCAGGCTGAACAACATTCTGTTGGCGACGAACTTCCGTCCATCCTCCGTCGCCGCGACTCAGCTCGCGACGCAGATCTCGAACCAACTGGGCGCAACACTGCACGCGGTTTACGTGATTGGAGATTACTTCGAGCAGATCTCGGTAATGTTTCCCGAAGGCGGACTCGCAGCGCTGACGCGTTTACGAAGTTACGTGCAGGAGCGCATGGGTCAACTCTCGCGCAGCGGCGGTGCGACGTCGCATATCGCGGAGGGGCGACCCTACCAGGAGATCGTGAAACTCGCCACGACGGTCGACGCGGACCTGATCGTGATCGGAACGGCCGTTCACGGATCGTTGTTTGGGAACAGTCAGGTATTGGGATCTGAGATCGAGCGAGTGATCAGAAACGCACCGTGTCCGGTGCTTTGCGTTCCAGCAGCCAGGGTGGTGACGCCGCTGCCCGCTTTGGTGACGCAGATCGTGCCTCAGACTTAGCTACAAAAGGGCACAAAAGGCACACAAGAAAAACCATTTCTGTTTTGCGTCTTTTGTGCCTTTTTGTGGCTAATTATTTCTTCTCGACGGGCTTCTTATCCACAGGGCGCCCTTCCTGTTTCCACAGATTGAAGCCGCCCAGTAAAGCTGCTGCGTTGTCGATTCCTTTAGTTTTGAGTTGGCCCACCGCACCGGCGGACGTATGTTCCTTCGTTCAAGAACAATACGCGATGATCTGCTTGTCGCGCGGCAGTTCGTTCACGTGATTGAGGATCTCGTTGGCTGGAATCAGCCGCGAGCCGGGAATGTGCCCCATGTCGTATGAGTCCTGCGAGCGAACGTCAATGACATACGCCTTCCCCTCCTTCATCAACGTTTCGAGCTCGGCGGTTGTGACGCGAGGCGCGTTGTCAGAGGTAAGTACTTCCGGACTGGCATTCGCGTTCTGCGAATGGCTTTTGACTGTGGTGTCGATTGCGTTACACGCCGCAAAAATCATGGCGGCCGTAAAAATCAGTGCCGGATAAAGATATTTAAGACGCATAGAACCCTCCGGGGTAGTTTGGGTTCGCTTACTGTCGTACGCGCAGTGAAATTTGTCAATGTCGCCCGCGGGAATGTTATAGTTTCGGCTCCCAATCTGGGACTCTTATGACCCAACCCTCGGACACGATTCAGTGGGCGAAGGTAATCGACCATACGCGCTGTATCGGCTGTCACGCGTGTACGACCGCGTGCAAGTCTGAGAATCTCGTGCCGCTTTCGGTCACGCGCACGTACGTCAAGCACGTCGATATCGGCGTGTTTCCGCAGGCGCGCCGCGCTCACCAGGTGACGCGTTGCAATCAATGCGCTCATGCTCCTTGTGTCACTGCCTGCCCGACGACGGCGATGTTCAAACGCGACGACGGCATCGTCGATTTCGATAAGTCGATCTGTATCGGCTGTAAAGCGTGTATGGCCGCGTGCCCGTACGACGCAATCTTCATCAACCCTGAAGATCACTCCGCAGAGAAGTGCAACTTCTGCGCGCACCGCATCGACATGCAGCTTGAACCCGCCTGCGTCGTCGTTTGTCCAACGCAGGCGATTCTCGTTGGCGACATGAAGGATCCGGATTCGTACGTCGCGCAGATCATCAACCGCGACACTGTTGCCGTCCGCCGCCCCGAGAAAGAGACGCTGCCGAAGCTTTTTTACAAGGGCGCGCACCAGGCAACGCTCGATCCGCTCGCCGCTCGTCGTCCTGAAGGCGGGTTGTTTATGTGGAGCGAGCAACAGGAAGGCACCGGTTACGTGACTTCCGGCAATCCGAACTTCAACAACACTTCGGCAGCGGCGTTGCTCTCGTATGACGTCGCGCATTCGATTCCGTGGGATTGGCGCGTGGGGCTTTACACGTGGACGAAGGGAATCGCGTCTGGTGTTTATCTCGTCGCTGCGTTGCTCGTGCTGCTTGGCTTCGTCGGAGTGACTGACTCGATTTGGCTGTGGGCGACGCCGGTTATCTCCGGCGCGTTTCTCGCGATCACTGGTGGGCTGTTGCTGTGGGACCTCGAACACCCCGAACGTTTTTACCTGATCTTCACGCGACCGCAGTGGCGCAGTTGGCTCGTGAAGGGCGCATTCATCATCGCGGGCTACACGGTTGTGCTTGCGCTGCACTTCGTTGCGAGCTGGCTTGGGTGGAGAACTTTTCAGACGCGACTCATGATGGCGGGAATTCCATTGTCGATAATGACTGCTGTTTACACGGCATATCTCTTCGCGCAAGCGAAGGCGCGCGACATGTGGCAAAACCCTTTGCTGCCGCCGCATCTGTTTTTCCAGGCGATACTGTTGGGGTCGGCGATTCTATTGCCGCTGATGGTGCTGGTGAGAAACATCACGGCGATAGAGCGGTTTATGGGCTTCATGCAACCCGAAACGCGCTTCCTGCTGTGGCTCCTTGCGCTCTCGAGTTTTGTTCATTTGTTTATGGTTTGGGGTGAAGTCTCTTTGACGCATCCCACGGCACATGCGCGACTCGCAATCTGGGAGATGGTCAAGGGGCGCTACCGGTACGAATTTTCTTTGGGGATTGCGATGTCACTGCTCGGCGGTCTTTTGGCGCTGCTGGGAGCACTGGAAATCCTGAGTGCATCCATCGGCATCGCGGGAACCCCACTCGCGTTGATGGGCCTGATGCTCTTCGAGAACGCCTATGTACAGTCCGCGCAGTCAGTGCCACTTGCATAGGGCCACAAAATGCACAAAGGCACACAAATGAGTGATAAGGAAACTTTCTACCCTGGACCAAGCCGGAGTCATCTCGCGGCGTTCCCGCCGAAGGAGCGTTGGGATGATTGGACGGAGTTGGATCCGAAGGCGTGGCCGCGGAGGAAGGAAAGGCATTATTCGTTAGTTCCCACCACCTGTTTCAATTGCGAATCTGCTTGCGGACTGCTTGCTTACGTCGACAAAGTCACCGGCGAGATTCAGAAATTCGAGGGGAATCCGGAACACCCCGGCTCGCGTGGACGCAACTGCGCCAAAGGTCCGGCCACACTCAACCAGGTAACGGATCCGGATCGCATTCTTTACCCACTCAAACGCGCGGGAAAACGCGGTGAAGGAAAATGGGAACGCACCACGTGGGATGAAGCTCTCGACACGCTCGCCGCGCGTATTCGCAACGCAATCGTGGAAAATCGCCGTCACGAAATCATGTACCACGTTGGACGGCCCGGTGAAGATGGCTTCACCGAGCGTATTCTCGCCGCGTGGGGGATCGACGGGCACAACTCACACACGAATATCTGTTCGTCCGGAAGTCGCGAAGGCTATCAACTCTGGATGGGTCTCGATCGACCGAGCCCGGATCACGCAAACGCGAAAGTCATACTTCTGATCAGCGCACACCTCGAATCCGGACACTACTTCAATCCACATGCGCAGCGCGTTATCGACGGTAAGGCCAACGGAGCGAAGTTAATCGTGTTTGACACGCGACTCTCGAACACGGCAACGCACGCGGATTATTGGGCGTCGCCATATCCCGGCTCCGAAGCCGCGATCCTCCTCGCGATCGCGAATTACTTGATCCAAAACGATCTCTACGATCGTGAATTCGTCGAGCAGTGGTGGAACTGGAAAGAGTTCCTGGCTGCGGAAGGAGGAGCCACAGATTTCACGGATTTTGAAACGCGATTGAAGCAGATCTACGCGCAATACACGTTTGAGTTTGCGGCGGCTGAATCAGGCGTCGATGCGCGGATGATCGAGGAGATCGCGAAGGTCGTTGCTACAGCAGGTTCGCGTTTTTCGAGTCACAACTGGCGCAGCGCAGCTTCAGGCGTCAGCGGTGGTTGGACCGTTGCTCGCTGTCTCTTCATGTTGAATGCGCTGCTCGGCGCGGTCGCGACTGAAGGCGGTGTTTATCCAAACGCGTGGAACAAATTCGTGCCGCGGCCGATTTACACGCCGCCGCATCCGCAGATGTGGAACGAGACGACCTGGCCGCTCGAGTATCCACTGTCGATGAATGAGATGTCGTTTCTATTGCCGCACTTCCTGAAAGACGGCCGCGCGAAACTCGACGTTTACTTCACACGCGTTTACAACCCCGTATGGACCAACCCCGACGGTTTTTCATGGATCGAGATGTTGACCGATCCTGATCTCGTCGGTTGCTACGTCGCACTCACACCGACGTGGAACGAAACTGCCTACTACGCAGACTACGTTCTGCCGATGGGTGTCGGCTCCGAACGCCACGATCTCCACTCTTACGAAACGCACGATTCCCAGTGGCTCGGTTTCCGGCAGCCGGTGATGAAGGCCGCGCGCCAGCGTAACGGCGACACGATCGACGACACGCGGCAGATCAATCCGGGCGAGGTGTGGGAAGAAAACGAGTTCTGGCTCGAGTTGACGTGGCGCATCGACAAAGATGGAAGTCTCGGAATTCGCCAGTACGCCGAATCGAAAAAGAAACCCGGCACGCGACTCGGCGTCGACGAATATTACGAATGGATCTTCGACAACTCTGTTCCCGGCTTGCCGGAACGCGCGGCCGCTGAGAATTTGACCCCGCTGGAATTCATGCGGCGCTACGGCGCGTTCGAAGTCAAACAAAAGATCGGAAAGATTTACGACGAAGCTGTCGCTCGCGAAGAGTTGGACGACGTCCATGAAGATCCGTTCGGGAGAGTCTTCACGCGAGCGGCGAAACCTGCTGGACCAAACATCGTTCCCCTTCCGTTGCCGGATGGCGATCGAGACGGGCGTCGACTCGCCGGCATCAACGTCAATGGAGAGATCAAACGTGGTTTCCCGACGCCGAGTGGGAAGTTAGAGTTTTATTCATCCACGTTGAGTCGCTGGGGCTGGCCGGAGCTTTCGATACCGGCGTACTTCAAGAGTCACGTTCACAAAGACAATCTCGATGAAGATCAGACGATTTTGATCTCGACGTTCCGTCTCGCCGTTCAGATTCACACGCGGAGTGCAAACGCAAAGTGGCTCGACGAGATTGCGCACACGAACCCGCTTTGGATTCATCCCACACACGCGGCGAAGCTCGGCGTGCGCACTGGCGATCTGGTGCGCGTCGAAACAGAGATTGGTTACTACGTTGTGCGGGCGTGGGTGACGGAGGGGATCAAACCCGGCATCGTCGCGTGTAGTCATCACATGGGGCGGTGGAAACTGACTGACGAAGGTCAACGACAGTTGATGGCGACGGTGAAACTGGACCGCAACGGGACCGAGTGGAAGCTGAAACGTCAGAGAGGGATCGAGCCCTACGAATCGCAGGACGCGGACACGTTGCGGATCTGGTGGAAGGACGCCGGAGTACATCAGAACATGACGTTTCCAGTGCATCCGGATCCGATTTCCGGCATGCACTGCTGGCACCAGGCGGTGCGTGTCCGAGCTGCTGAGCCGGATGATGAGCCGGGCGATATTTTTGTCGATACGGCGAAGTCGCGCGAGGTCTATAGGAAGTGGCTGGCGATGACGCGCCCCGCGGATCAGTATTCGCCCGACGGCACGCGCCGGCCCTATTGGATGCTGCGTCCGTTGAAACCTGCGAGAGAGTTTTATAAATTGAAATGAGCACAGATTCCACCGATGAATATGGATCGCTATCCGTATTCATCCGTGGAATCTGTGATGGAAACTAAGCCGTGAACAACATGTATTTCAAACAGTTCTATCTCGCATGTTTAGCGCACGCGTCGTACCTGATCGGCTCCGATGGCGAGGCGGTGGTCGTCGATCCGCAACGTGACGTCGACGAATATCTCGCCGAAGCGACAGCACAGGGTTTCGAGATCAAATACGTCATCGAAACGCACCTGCACGCCGACTTCGTGAGCGGCCACCAGGAGATCGCCGCACGCACCGGCGCCGAGATCGTCTTCGGCGAAAAGGCCGGCGCCCAGTTTGCTCATCGCGCCGTGCACGACGGCGAAGAACTCCGCATCGGCAAAGTCGTCCTGCAAATCATGGAGACGCCCGGTCACACGCCCGAAGGAATCTGCGTGCTCGTAACCGACACCGCATCTCCCGATGAACCACAAAAACTCCTCACCGGCGATACGCTCTTCATCGGCGACGTCGGCCGCCCGGATCTCGCCGGCGGAAAAGGCTACACGCCGCAAACGATGGCCGAGATGATGTACGACAGCCTTCACGGAAAACTGTTGAAGCTGCCGGACGAGGTCGAGGTTTATCCAGCACACGGCGCCGGATCGATGTGCGGAAAAAACATGTCGAAAGAAACGTCATCCACGATCGGCGAGCAGCGCAAATTCAATTACGCGCTGAAGCCGATGAGCAAAGACGAATTTGTGACGATGATGACCGCCGATCTTCCCGAGGCGCCTGTCTACTTTCCAAAAGACGCCGAGATCAATCGTTCCGGCGCGCGTGGACTTTCCGAATTGCAACCGCCGGCAGCTCTCTCACCGCAACAAGTCCGTGAATTGCACGACGACGGACACATTCTGCTCGACGTACGATCGGCTGCAGACTTCGGCGCTGCTCACGTTCCCGGCTCGATGAACATCGGACTCGGCGGACAGTTTGCGATGTGGGCCGGCAGCCTAATTCCGCTGAACGCGTCGATCGTCGTAATCGCCGACACCGGCGCGCAGGTTGACGAAACAGTCGTACGACTCGCGCGTGTCGGGATTGAAAACGTGAAGGGTTTTCTCGAAGGCGGTGTTCAGAGCTGGCGCGATGCTGGTTTGACGGTCGATACGATCACGCAAGTAAGTGTCGCCGAGTTGAACGAGCGCCTTGCAAACGACGACATGCAGGTCGTCGACGTGCGACGTCCCGCGGAGTACGTCAACGGACACGTGCCGCGCGCGCTGAACGCGCCGCTCGCGAGCCTCGATAAGAGTGTTGGTCCACTGAATCTCGAGAAAGACAAACTCACCGCAGTGATCTGCGCGGGCGGCTATCGATCGAGCGCGGCGGCAAGCATGTTGCAGAAACAGGGGTTCTCAAATCTTCTCAACGTAGCTGG
>DATNCH010000257.1:0-6831 GCA_035571655.1 Pyrinomonadaceae bacterium | reverse complement strand
CCTTGAAGTCGCTGTTCTGCGCCGTCGCGGGCGCACCGCAGGTCAACACAATCATGCTCGTAAGCAATGCGGTAACAAACATATCCTTCACCTCTCCTGGCGTCATAATATACTGGAGCGTTTGGATAATAGACACCGCCGCGCCCATTGAAATGACACATTGCTTTGCGTCAAAAGTCGGACATCGGGCTTGGACACAGTCAGTACAGGGAGTCTCATCGCTGACCAGGTCGCTATCGCTCCCTGTACTGACTGTGTCCAAGAATGATTTCAGACTTTTGAGGCCATGACACACTATGAATAATCATTGTCGAACGGCATTGCCTCAAAAGTCAGGATTCAGACTTGGACACGGTCAGTACCGTAACGCGGTAGCGTCGGGTCAGTCTCGAACATACGAAATTCTTAGCAGAATTGAGAGGCTCTCCTTCGACCCGACGCTACCGCGTTACGGTACTGACCTCCTCCAACAATGGCTCTCGACTTTTGAGGCAAAGCTTTGTCAAACGGCAATCGTAGCCCTTCTGATGGTCAGTTTCGGCGGCGCGGTCCATGCGCAGACGCCGCCGAAATTCGATTTGCCGAAGAATCTCCCGCGCATGCTCAGCAAGCTGCAAACACATTTGGATCAGGCGCGAACCACCGCAAAGTTTCCCGGTGCGCAGGTCGGTTTTACATGGATTGACTCAGAAGCACGCTACTACTCCGGATCAGTTGCGACCGGAATATCAGACCTCGAGCACAGCGCTCGATTGAAGACGTCCGACCGCTTGCTCGCGGGAAGCGTCGGAAAAACGTTCGTCGCGACCGTCGCATTAATGCTGGTGGAACAAGGCAAGCTGAACCTCGACGACAAGATTTCAGCGTGGCTGGGTAATGAGAGTTGGTTTTCCCGCTTGCCAAATAGTAAAGACATCACCTTGCGAATGTTGCTGAATCATTCGAGCGGCATTCCCGATCATGTGGAGACCTCCGCGTTTGAGAAAGCACTGCTCAAGAGCGCGTCGCGCGAAGTCGACTACGCGGAATTAATTGCGTACGTGCTAAACAAGAAGCCGCTCTTTCCCGCGGGCCAGGGTTACAACTACGCAGACACCAACTACATTCTTGCCGGCATGATCATCGAGAAGGCATCAGGCAAAACTCTCTACGCACTCACAGACGGACTGATTCTCAAACCACACAACCTGCAACGAACGATCCCTTCGAACGCGCTGGTGCTGCCTGATGTGTCGAACGGATATACCAACGGTAAACCCGTGATCGTTAACGGACGATTCACGCTTAATCCGCAGTGGGAGTGGGCAGGTGGTGGTTTCGCGTCGACCGCCGAGGATCTATCACGCTGGGCAGCGATGCTTTATGGCGCCGACATTCTCACGCGGAAGAGCCTGGACGAGATGTTCAATAGCACGGCGCCGGGCGACGGCGCTAAATATGGGTTGGGCGTGATGATGACGAGCAGCAATTGGGGACGAACCTATGGTCACGACGGCGAGTTTCCAGGCTACGTCTCAGTAATGCGTTACTACCCCCAGTTTCATCTCGCAGTTGCGGTAATGGTCAATGCAAGTGAGACAACCGAAGTGGGCCAATTCATGTCGACAGCCGTCGACGATTTTGCCGCAGACATAATCAACGAGCTTATCGGTCGAGAACTCTCGTTGGACCAGCAGGAGAATCTGAAACAGTTGGCGACGACCTGGCTGAACCTGATCGACACCGAACGCTTCGTCGAGAGTTGGCAACAGCTGGGAAATAAGTTGAAGACAAAATACAGCGAGACCACGTGGCCGAAAGCGTTACGTCCTTTGTTGTCACAAGCAGGAAGGATCAAGAAGAGAACGTTCCGCAGCGTTAGCTATACGGATTCACAGGGCGAGACCGTAATCGTCGAATTCGAGAGCGCGTTCGCGAATGCAACAAGAGCCAGGGAGCTCGTGACGATGAGCCAGGAGGACGGGCACTGGCGAATCGTGAGTTACTCCATCCACTGAGCGATCCATCAAAGTGTAAATCCACCGTTTCACACCAATCTCGGAGCAGTTCACGGCAAACATGGGGTTGAGTTCTGGCCCAGCCGGATATAAATGTCTCTGTCGTCGAACACGAATGCGGAGGTATTGTGTGTGACAAAACGAAGCCTTGAAGGACGCCCACGGTTTTTTGAGCTGCTCCAGCAGGACGTTCGGTTTGGACTGAGGGTCCTGCGCCGGAATCCGGGCTTTACACTCACCGCCATAGTCACTCTCGCACTCGGCATCGGCGCCAACACAGCGATCTTCAGCGTGATCTATGGTGTGCTGCTGCGACCGCTCCCCTACAAAGACGGAAACCGTCTCGTCGTGGTGAATCAACAGGCTCGTCTCAACAACGCAAACAGCCTCGGCTTTTCGGTCAAGGAGTTCCAGGACTACCGCGATCAGAACAAGACCATGGAGATGGTCGAGCACCACGCGATGAGCTTCATCCTTTACGGCCGCGACGAGCCACAGCGCGTGCAGACGAGTGTAGTGTCTGCAAACTTCTTCGACGTGCTCGGCGTGAAACCACTCCTCGGCAGAACCTTCGTTCCTGATGACGAAAAGCCGGGCGGCGATGCCGTGCTCGTGCTCAGCTACAACTACTGGAAGCAGAGTCACAATGGTGAACGAAACATCGTGGGCACCGTGTTTAGAATGAACAATCGACCTCACACGGTGATCGGCGTCCTGCCGCCAATTCCTGAGTATCCATCGGAGGCTGACGTGTACATGCCGACCGCGAACTGTCCATTCCGGTCCAGCACGGCCGTGATCGACAACCGGCGTGCGCGACTGCTGTCGGTAGTTTTTGGAAGACTCAAACCAGGTGTCGAGGTTGCGCAGGCGCAGGCCGACATCGCCGGCATCGCCGGCAACCTACAAGTAGCGTACCCAGACATTTATCCGAAACACATCGGCTACGCGGCCCAGGTCGATCGGCTCGACACAGTGCTCACGCAGGAAGCGCGACCAAGGTTTCTGATACTTCTCGGGACGACGGCGCTGGTCCTATTAATCGTCTGCGCCAACGTCGCTAATCTCAACCTCGCACGCGTGCTACAGCGACAGTCGGAAGTGGCGGTGCGCACTGCGCTCGGCGCAAGCGGCGCGAGGCTCGTCACACAGATGTTGACCGAGAGCATACTTCTCTCACTCGCGGGCGGCGCGCTGGGCCTCGTTCTCGCATGGTTCGGTCTGCCGCTGCTTACGTCTTTCGCGGGCCGTTTCACGACGCGCACAGCAGAGATCCAAATCGACTCTTCGGTGCTGCTCTTTACTCTTCTGGTGTCCGCATTCACGGGCCTGGCGTTCGGTGTGATCCCGGCGCTCTCCTCGGCCTTCGACTCACGGAGGAGCCTGGTGACTGCGCTCAAGGAATCCGGCGATCGCTCGAGCTCGGGCTCGAAGAACCGCGTCCGGGGTTTGCTCGTCGCGGCGCAAGTCGCGATCTCTTTCACGTTGCTAACAGCGGCGGGCCTGATGCTGCAAAGCATGATGAAACTTCAGCGCGTCGACGCGGGGTTCAATCCCGAGAACGTGTTCGTGATGCGACTCCAGCCGAACTGGTCCAGGTTCACCGACCCCGCGACAGTAACCGCGCAATACCGCGACTATTTCCGGCGGCTACTCGAAAGCGCCCGCCAGCAACCCGGCGTCGTGGAGGCAGCCGTAGCGTCCACGTACCCGCTAAACCCACAAGGCATAACGCGGGGTCCAAACAACGTCACGATCCGATTGGAAGGGCGTCTGCCAGAGGAGGCGAACAACGCGGCACAGGTCGACCCGCGCGCCGTGAGTCCCGCTTACTTCAGCGCGCTGGGTATACCGCTCATCCGCGGGCGAATGTTTACGGACGGTGATGACGACAAGGCGCCGCGCGTCGGCATCGTGAATGAGGCGGCTGCGCAGCGTCGTTGGGGTTCGGAAGATCCGATTGGGAAGAGGTTTTCATTCGACAATGGGGCCACGTGGATCACGGTCGTCGGCGTTGTCGGGAACGTGAAGCAGTACGGTTTGGACAAAGAGCCGGCACAAGAGATTTATGGCCCGCTGGCACAGGTGCCTTTCGGATCGTTCCTGGTGGTCAAAGCGAGAGGAGCAGCGTTGCAGGAAGCGAAGCTGATGCGTGACGTCGTGCACAAGGTCGATGCAGAGACCGCGATCGATCAGGTGAAAACTCTGCAACAGGCGCTCGACGATTCCGTCGCGTCTCCGCGCGAGACGACGTGGCTGCTCGGGATGTTCGCGTTCATCGCACTCGTGATCACCGCGGCCGGGCTGATCGGCGTGATGGCGTTGGCCGTGACGCAGCGAACACGTGAGATTGGGATTCGGATCGCGCTCGGCGCGTCGCGGGCTCGCATCGTGACGATGATGATGCGGCAGGCGTTGACGCTGATGCTGTTAGGGCTCGCGGCAGGGATAGCAGGAGCCGTGGCACTCAACCGTGTGATCACTTCACTTCTCTTCGCGACGCCGAGTGTAGATCCGTTGACGTTCGCTGCTGTGGCGTGCGTGCTCACCCTCGTCGGCGGCGCCGCGTGTTTGATTCCATCATTGACCGCCACGGGAATTGATCCGGTGTTGACACTGCGTAAGGAGTGAGCCGCACTGCTGACGCGGAGACGGGGAGACACGGAGACGCGGAGAGGGGGAGACACGGAGACACGGAGACGCGGAGACACGGAGACGCGGAGACGCGGAGACATTCTCCGTGTCCCCGCGTCTCCGCGTCTCCGCGTCTCCGCGTCTCCGCGTCTTTTTGTGCCTTTTTGTGGCTAATTGATAAGATGAACTGAGTGGCACAAGAGGCAAAAACCGCCATCGTTGCGGCGATACTGGGAAATCTCGCGATCGCAACGACGAAGTTCTTTGCCGCAGTCTTCTCGGGCAGCTCCGCAATGCTTTCCGAGGCGATTCACTCACTCGTGGATACCGGCAATGGTGCACTGATACTGCTCGGTATTCGCAATAGCCGCAAACCACCAGATTTCGAACATCCATTCGGCCACGGACGCGAACTGTACTTCTGGACGCTTATGGTCGGAGTGCTCATCTTCGGCGTTGGTGGCGGCATGTCTGTCTACGAAGGACTCACACATCTCACGAATCCGAAACCGATTGAAGACGCTAAGTGGAGCTACATCGTTCTGGGGCTGTCGGCCGTGTTCGAGAGTATTAGTTGGTATTTCGGCTGGAAGGCGTTCAGCAAAGAACGCCGCGGGCGAGGCGTGTTCGAAGCGATCCACAACACGAAAGATCCCACCAGCTTCTCGGTTCTGCTGGAAGACTCCGCGGCGCTACTCGGGCTCGCAGTCGCTTTGCTCGGTATCTTCCTCAGCAAGTCTTTGAATCAACCTTACTTTGACGGAGGCGCGTCGATCGTGATCGGTGTGCTGCTCTGCACGATAGCTATCGTCATGGTTCACGAGAGCAGAGGTTTGCTGATCGGTGAGGGCGTTGATCGCAAGACGCTGCAAAATCTGCGGGCGATAGTCGAAGGCGACGAAGATGTGGCCCACGTTCAGCACCTGCACACGATCTATCAGGGCCCACGCACCGTGCTGATGGTGGTCGAGCTGCGCTTTCACGACAGCATTTCGGCAGTCGACGTCAGAAAAGCCGTGCGACGCCTGGAAGCTAACATTCAGGAGCGCTACCCGGAGATCAAATACGTCTTCTTCGGCGCCGAATCAATCACTTGAGTTGAACGAGTTTTCCTCTGCGGCCCTCTGCGTATCTCTGCGATCTCTGTGTTAAGAGACTATTTCAACGCAGAGATCGCAGAGATACGCAGAGGGCCGCAGAGAAATATTCTTCAGCGCTGGCTTCCTGGCCCATCGTGGCTTAAGATCGGCGGCGTATGTGGTCCAAATGCATCCGAATCTTCAGTCCTCTGCTCCTCTCGTCGATCGCGGTCGCTCACGCCTATTCACAAACCGTAACGTTTTCCGGCCGCGTAACTGATTCGAATACAGGTGTGGGAATGGCTGATGTCGCGGTGGTGGCTGTTGGTAATCAGACCGGGACTCGCGTTGCACTCACAAACGCGCAGGGCGATTACACAATTCCAATGGGGAGCAACACAAACATCAGGATGCGCGCCTACCGCACACAATTTTTCTTCAACCCGGTTGTCGCGGGCTTCACTTCAATAGGAGGTCCCCTCATTGGTTCACATCCGCTGAACTTCCAGGGCACAGCATTGCCGTTCTCGTTTCTGATCTTTGCTCAAGGCCCCGTGCTGTTGACCGAAGACAGTTCGCTTCAAGCCCTCGCGCTCGACTCGCTGCTTTTGACACGAGATCCGTTTCCGCTTGTTAACACCGACTACTTCAGCACGGACAAACGGACTCGCATCAAGCTGTTGCTGGTCGATTTGGATCTCTTCAGCGGTGAGACAGTGTCGATCATTTCAGTACAGGGGACCGACAACTCAGGCATACCGCACGACCTTCCTGTTGAAGACTTGCGAACGGTTCCCGGTACACCCTGGATGACTCAACTTACCGTGCGCGCACCGGAAGGTGTCGCAACGCCGAACGTTTTGACAATTACTGTGACAGTGCGTGGCCTCAGTAGTAATACAGCTACAGTACGATTGCAGTGATCTCACAGGTTTTCCATTGACGCTGACTTGCGTCGCATTATATTCTTTCGCCGCCTCGCAGAATCTGCAAAACCCAGGTATCGCCTCTCAGAAATTGCACTTCCGAGGCCCTTTCGCTGTACGTATCTCGTCTTGCGTACAAGCAATTCCTTTGAAATGTTTCCTTGCAAATCGTCATGTGGGTTTAGAGAGTAAACC
>DATNCH010000256.1:0-8362 GCA_035571655.1 Pyrinomonadaceae bacterium | reverse complement strand
AGTTGTTCGAACGAAGGAAGTTGTTGGCCTTCGGGCACTGGGTATTGAAAGGTGAGATAGAAGCGACCCTGCGCTTCGGCCAACCAGCCGAGCCACCCGTTCGAGAACGTTGCGTACCACTCGTCCCATTGCCCGCCCATCTCGTGTCCGAGCTGTGCGCGGCCAGTCAACTCGAACGGAACGTCTTTCCACTTGCCGCGCAAGCCGACGTCCAATGGTGAACCAGTTTCGACGAGCTCGGCGACCTTGCCGAGATCTTTCAAGTCGCGATCGGTTCGTGCGACGGCGGAACGGCAATACTGGCAGATGACGACGATCGATTGCCCGCTCTTGAATTCAACCGGCGCGCCGCACGCTGGACAATTCGCGACGAGCACGCTCATTTAGCGACTCCCGCGCGTGCGTTTGCGTCTTCGTGAATCATTCGCTCGAAGACACGAACGTGTACTTCAGTTGCGCCGAGCATTTCTTTGAGCGTTGTCTCCCACGGCCATGCAGAGACGTTCCGGCAGCAGTAGAGATTGAATGTGGCGGCACGAAATTCGGGATAGGTGTGACAACTCAGATGCGACTCCGAAAGCAAAGCGACACCGCTCACGCCGTTCGGATGATCGAACTGATGCCACGCGATCTCTCCAAGTACGTGTAGATCGAGATCGCGAATGACGCGATCGAAAACTGCACGTATTCGATCGAGGTTTGCAAGCGTTTCGGGGTCGCATCCGCTTGCGTCGATGAGCCATTCAGTGCCGAGGGTCATAGGGCGCAGTACACAGATGGCACAGATTAGCCTAGCAACGAAGCGTGCGGCAAGATCGAGGGGGGAATTGGTTCGAGGAAGCGCGAGAGAGTGGGCGTGCCGTCGGTCTCCGGGCCTCTGTAAACGTCAACCGCCGGGTAGACGTAATGAAGTTGTTTCTTCGCGCGCGTCGTTGCGACGTAAAGCAGCCGCCGTTCCTCGTCGAAGTCGTCAAACTCATCCTGAAACCTGTTCGAAGGAAACCAGCCATCGGTCATCCAGATCAGGAATACATTGTCCCATTCGAGCCCTTTTGCTGAGTGAACGGTCGAGAGCGTCACGAAGCCGGTGCTGCGGCGAGGCGCGTTATCCTGGACCGCCTCGGTCGGATCGAGCGCAATGTCGTCGAGCAGCTTCGCCGGCGTCTTGTAACGTTTCGCGATCGATTGCAAGTGTTCGAGATCGCGCCCGCGTCGTTGCACGTCGTCGTACTTGCTCTTCAACAGTGGCCGGTAGAACCGCAACACGGTCGACAACTGCTCGCCAGGCGTCTTGCCTTCGAGCATCGTGCAGAACACGCGCGTGAGCCGCGTCAAATCAGCTTTGTAAGCGGCGCGAGCAGGAAAGCGATGCAGTCTTTTGAACAGGCCTTCTTTACTCTTGGTCGATCGAAACTCCCTCTGCTCGACTCCGAGATGCTCGAGTATCTGGTAAACCGTCGCGTCGCCGATGTGATCGATCAGCTTCAGCGCACGAAACCATGAAAGCGTGTCGGAAGGCTTGACGGCGACGCGCAGGAACGCGAGTGCGTCCTTGATGTGCGCTGACTCTGCAAACCTGATCCCGCCAAACTTGCGAAACGGAATGCCGTGTTTACCCAGCTCGATCTCGAGATCGAACGAGTGTGAGCTCGAGCGAAACAGCACCGCGATCTCACTGAGCGGCACACCCTCTTCACGCAGATCCGCAATGCGCTGCGCCACGAAACGCGACTGTTCATTCTCGTCATGCGCACTTACCACGACCGGCGTTTCTCCGCCGTCGATACGCGAATAGAGTCGCTTTTTATAACTCTCTTTGACGTCGGCAATGATCGCGTTTGCGACGTCGAGAATCGGCTGCGTGCTGCGAAAGTTTTCTTCCAGCTTGATGATCTGCGCTGCCGGAAACAGCTTCGGAAACTCGAGCATGTTGCGGTGACTCGCACCGCGAAACGAGTAGATCGACTGAAACTCATCGCCCACGACCGCGACGTTCTCGTGCCGCGCGGTCATCAGTTTCACAATCTGCGCCTGGAGCTTGTTGGTGTCCTGATACTCGTCGACCATGATGTAGCGATACTGGTCTGAGAGTTTCTCGCGCATCTGCGCGCTCGATTCAAGAGCCTCGCGGAAACGCACGAGCAGATCGTCGTAAGTCAGCATGTGGCGGCTGCGCTTGAAGTCTTCGAATGCTTTGAACAACGTTTCGAGATTCCGTCGTTCGTCCACGAACTGCGGATAATCCTGATTTAAGACCTGCTTCAGCGATAGGACCTTGTTGACGATCATGCTGAAGATCGCGGCGATGGTTCGCTTGCGCGGAAAGTGCTGTGCTTTTGTAATGCGGATTTGGCGTCGCAGCAGATCGATCAGGTCTTCCGTGTCGCCCTGGTCCAACACGGTAAAGTTTTTCTGAACACCGGCTTCATCAGCGAACTTGCGCAACACCGAATGGCCGAGCGAGTGGAACGTGCCGCCCGAGACGCGCTGGCAGCGCGCGTCGGCCAGTGCTGCCGCACGCGTGAGCATGCTCGCCGCAGCGCGACGCGTGAACGTGAGCAACAAAATCGATTCCGGCTTCGCTCCGATTTCGACGAGGCGCGCCACGCGATAGACGAGCGTTCGGGTTTTCCCGGTGCCCGCGCCCGCGACGATAAGCAGCGGCCCTTCGGTTGTCGTTACAGCTTTGAACTGCGCCTCGTTCAGCTCCTTCTCGTAATCGACCGCGCGCGATCCGGAGACGCGTTGCAACACCAAACGCGTACGAGGCGCAACGGGCAGAGTCTTACCGAGCTCCATATCGCGTTTGATGGTTTTGAGATCCGCGGCGAGTTCCGCAACAGTTTGATAACGATCCTTTGGCGCTTTCGCGAGCGCCTTCGTGAGAATTCTCTGCACCTCGAACGGAAGCTCGGACCGGCCGTCGCTCGGGAGTTGCGGGTCCCTGTGAAGGATCGCGTGCATCGTGTCGATGCGGTTGTCGTGAACAAACGGCGCTCTCCCCGTGAGCATTTCGCACAAGACAACACCGAACGAAAAGACGTCGCAGCGCCGATCGACACGTTGGCCCAACAACTGTTCCGGCGCCATGTAGTTGACGGTTCCCATCAACGTGCCCGACTCAGTTTGGACGCCGAGCACGAGCGTCTTCTGTTCGCTATCGGCGACGAGCGCGCGGTCTCGTTCCGCGACGAGTTTTGCCAGACCGAAGTCGAGAATCTTCGCGTAGCCGTCGCGACTCAGCATGAGGTTCTCGGGTTTCAGATCGCGATGGATGATTCCGAGTTCGTGTGCACGCTCGAGACCGGAGGCGATCTGAATCGCGATGTCGAGTGTCTCTTTGAGTTGTAAGACTCTGTTTTTGATCTTGTGTCGCAGCGTTTCGCCTTCGACAAACTCCATCGCGATGTAAGGTTTGCCATCGTCCTCGCCGACCTCGTAAATCGTGAGAATGTGTGGATGATTCAGCGCCGACGCGGCGCGCGCTTCCTGAAAGAAACGGCGCCGCCGATCCTGTTGCGAGACGTACTCAGATGGGAGCAGTTTGAGCGCGACTACGCGTTGGAGTTTGTTGTCGTAAGCCTTGTAGACGGCGCCCATACCGCCCGCGCCGATCGGTTCGAGAATACGGTAGTGCGCTATCGTTTCTGCGGGGAGGGGTTTCATGGGTCAGGTGCTAGATTATACGGGCTATTTTACCCAACAAGAACCAAGGTCGTAGAATTGTCGTATCCGTGAGCGACTGAGAAGGAGCTGCTTATGCTGTGTCCGCGTTGTTCGTCAAACCAAAACGACGACATAAAGTTTTGTACTTTTTGCGGAGCGAACCTCGAGGCTGTGCGCGAGGCGCTCGAGCGTCCTGGTAACAAACTTGACTGGAGCGACACGTGGGTTGCGCAAATGTTCATGTCGGGCCAGGCCAATGAACTGCGCAAGCTCGAGTTGGAACGGCGCATGGGGATTACGCCCGAAGTCAAGCGCTACAACGAGATCAAAGCGGGCGTGATCGTCAGCAGCATCGGCATCGGTCTGGCGATCTTCCTGGCGTTGTTCATGCAAGGGATCGTGAGCAAGGTTGACCACGATACCGCGGAGATCATTACTCGCTTATGGATTGTTGGCGTCATCCCTTTCATGGTTGGTCTGGCGCTCATGATCAATGGTCTGGTTGTGAGTAAAAAAATCGTCGAAGCGATGGAGCGAGAACAGAAGAAGGCACAGGCGCTGGACGATGCTCCGGCTCCGCGCGGGCTGCGTACGCCGGATACGTCGGAGTTCATTCCCGCCAGCATGAGCGTTACGGAACACACGACCAGGCATCTTGCGAACACAGAGCAAAAGGTTGATCGATGAATCGGATTTCGGGTTTGGAGAAGAATCAGGCGCCATGGCACCTGCGCTGGTTCTACACGACGATGCGCAAGATGTTTGGCAAAGATCTGACGCCTGTGAAGCAACAGATGCGCGTGCCTGGACTGGTGTGGGGCAGCATCGCGATGGAGGCGGGGCTTGGGAAAAAGCGGCGCGTCTCTTTGCGTTTCGTGCAGTTGGCGAAGGTGCGAACCGCCGCGCGTGTGGGGTGTCCGTTTTGAGTGGACATCAATTCTGCCGTCGGCAGAAAAGCCGGCTTGACTGATGAAAAGTTGTTGGCCGTGGTGAGGGACGACCTAAGCGTGTTCTCAGACGTCGAGCGACTGGTGATCGAACTCGCGGACGCGATGGCGAACACGCCGTCGAACATCTCAGATGATTTGTACGGGCGTCTGCGTGAAAAATTCTCCGAAGAACAATTGCTCCAACTCGGTGGGGAGATCGCCTTCGAAAACTACCGCGCGCGGCTGAATAGAGTCTTCGACGTCGGCAGCGACAACCTTTATCAGCCACAAAAAGGCACAAAAGTCACATAAAAGAGCCAGGCATCAGCCGAATAGCCAGGCATCAGCAGAACAGCGGTGCATAACAGAAATCATTTTTTGTGTGCCTTTTGTGCCTTCTTGTGGCTAATTTTTCGTGAGCATCTCGAGCTCTTCGGGTGTCCTGGGCCAATCGTCTTTCAATAACCGTGAGAGGGCGCGGTCGGCGAGGAGTTTGCCCCCGGTCTGGCACGTCGGACAGTAGTTGGTCTCATTCGATCCGTAACGGATGCGTTGAATCTTATTCCCACAACGTGGACACGGTTCGCCGTACTTGCCGTGCGTCGCCATGTCTGGTCGGAATGCTGTCACCTTCTCCGGGAAACGCTCGCGCGACTCCGCACGCAAACGCTCGACCCATGCTGTCAGCGTCTTCTTGATCGCGTCGAAGAGTTTTTCGATCTCGCCGTCGCTGAGTTTTTGAGTCAGTACAAACGGAGAAAGTTTAGCTTCGAAGAGTATCTCGTCCGAATAGGCATTGCCGATGCCACTGAGAATACGTGGGTCGGTGAGAGCGCGTTTCAGCGTATGGTTCTTCGCGCGTAGAGCACGCGCAAACTCGTCCGTCGTTGCGTCGAAGATTTCGATCCCGCCGGGATCGAGCTTCTCGAGACCAGCTTCACCCTGGACCACGTGAAGTGACGCGCGCTTCTGTGTACCTGCTTCAGTCAACACCAGACTGCCGCTCGTGAAGTCGAAAACGGCCAGTCCACGACCCTTCGCAGCCTTGCCGCGCTCGTTGTACCAGTGCAGCCGCCCTGCAATCATCAGGTGCAGCACGAGCCAGAGATCTCCTTCGAGGCCGAAGCAGATCCGCTTCCCAAGCCTGCGCAGCTCGATAACTTTTTTGCCTTCAACGCTGGACAGAGGAGGTACGGCAGTGCGCAACAGGAAAGGACTAGCGATGCGCACACGTTCGAGAACACTGCCTTGGATTCGCTTCTCGAGAGCCTCGATATAAACGACGATGTCCGGCAGCTCAGGCACTAAATTCCAGGGACTGTCTAGACCGTCGAACTACGGCTCTTAACCATCCGCCAAATCCAAAGGACGATGATAGCGCCGAGTATCGAAAGGATCAGACCGGCCGGGCGAAATCCGCCACGCTCGGTTTCAGCTCCCCAGATTCCCCAACTCACCAGGCCCCCGAGAATCGATCCGACGATGCCTAAAAGGATCGTCGCGATAATTCCCATGGGATCTCTACCCGGCATAATCAGACGAGCGAGTGCACCCGCGATTAACCCAATGATTAACCACCAAATGAAACTCATCATCTTAATTTGTCCTCCTTGATTGTGGCGCGTTTATACAGCGACTGCGTTCAGAGTTCAAGCTTTCGCTTGTTCTTAGTTGACGCCACATCCGGCGTCGGAGGCCAAATGTGGCTTCGAAATCGCTGGTCGCGCGTTTGATTACTCCTCACCATATGATGCTTACCCCTGTTACTTCAACAACTTACAAGCACCGCTCGGCTTGACTTCACCAGTGGCCTTCGCGTTGCACTACACCCAACCGGCAACACGATAGTTAACGGAAAGAAGAAGCACTCATGACGACAAGAATTACTCAAGTTGATGGTCAAACGGGAAAGATAACGACGCTCCGAGTTGAAGGCTCGCTCCGTTTGGCCGACGCGGAATTGCTCGAATCGACATACCAGGAGCTTATCTCGAAGCAGGACGGACGAATTGCCATCGACCTCGCGGGCACGAATTTTTTGGACGGTGATAGCGCGTCGGTACTTTGCCGGCTCAAGCGAAGCGGTGTCGAGTTGATCGGTCTTCATTATTTCGTCCAACAGATTCTTCAAGCGGCTGAAAACGAGTAAGGAGTCCAACGTTTATGCAACGCAAGTTAATTCGCAGTTTTTTCGTGGTGATCGTTGCGGTGATGTCAATCGGCGCGCAGGCACAGACGGATAAGCTTCCGGAGCGAGTTGGTGTAGAAAATGCAGATGCGCTGCCGTTGAGTTTGAGCGACGCCATCCGGTTCGCACTCGAAAACAACAACGACATCCGCACGTCGCGGATCGATGTCGAAAAGGCTGAGCACAATCTGACTGCTCGCCGCGGCGCGTACGACCCGCAGTTGTTTTCCGAATCTTACTTCGAACGGAGCTCGACGCCCGTTGCTTCGTTTCTCGCCGGCAACGACAGCGGCTCGCTCGAACAGAAGGACTTTACCGGTCGCGTCGGTCTGAGTGGTTTGACGCCGAAGTTCGGCGGCTCCTATAGAGTTGACCTGTCTTCCACACGCCTTTCAAGTAACAACTTTTTCAATGCGCTCAACCCTGCTATGTCCGAGCGCCTTTCGTTTAGCTACACGCAACCTCTCGTTCGCGGTCTTCGCACCGACGACAGCCGCCGTCAAATCGAGATCGCGAAGAAGAACCTGACGCTAACCGACGTTCAGTTTCGCCAGCAGGCAACTGAAGTCATCACGCGAGTCGAACAAGCTTACTGGGAGCTAGTCCATGCACTCAAGAGCCTGCAAGTACAAACCGAAGCAGTGAAACAGACGCGCGCGCAGGTTGAAACAAACAGACGACAAGTCGCGCAAGGCGTGCTCGCGCCAATCGACGTCGTTGAAGCCGAAGCGCAAGTGAAGATCTACGAACAGAACGTCTACGCGGCGCAGGAAGAGGTGACGCGAACCGAGAATGCGCTCAAGACGCTCATGCTGCCTGACAGAAAGGCCCCGCTCTGGTCGCGCGCACTGCTGCCAGTGACGCCGGTCGATCTTCAAGCGCCACGCATGCCTCTGAACGAGGCGATCAATACGGCGCTCGAGAACCGTTTCGAACTTGCCGAGCTGCGCACGAATAAAGACATCAACGAGATCAACAACCGTTTCTATCGCGATCAAACGAAACCGCAGATCGATTTGCAGGTCAGTTACAGCAGCAACGGTTACGCCGGCACGCTGAGTAACAACGAAAACCCGATTCTAAATGGTCTTATGTCGCTTGAAAGCCGCGTTGCCGAGTTGTCGACGATTGCGGGCCTGCCGGTGTTACCTGTGACCACGTTCAGTGCAGTGCCGTCCGATTTCCAGGGCGGTTATGCGCGCGCGTGGTCCAATCTGTTGGGACAGGACAATCCGACTGTGCGAGTCGGAGTACGCATTTCGCTGCCGCTGAAGAATCGCACTGCGAAGGGCGACCTTGGGCAGTCGCTCGCGGAAGGCCGGCGGCTCGAAGCGGTTCGCGCACAGGCGGAGCAACTGATCGAGGCTGACGTTCGCAACACGATTCAAAGAGTGCGTTCGGTAGAGGCGAGTATGGCTGCGGCAGAAGCCGCGCGAGTGTCTGCGGAACAGAGTTACACGAGCGAGCAGCGCAAGTTTCAGGCGGGAATGTCGACAGTGTTCCTGGTGCTGCAACGGCAGACAGATCTCACAACGGCGCGTGGCCGCGAAGTTGAAACACAGACGAATCTCAACAAAGC
>DATNCH010000255.1:0-19595 GCA_035571655.1 Pyrinomonadaceae bacterium | reverse complement strand
CCAATAACTCGAATTCCAGGATTCGAAGAACGACCACACGAAGGGTAAAACCAGCAGACCCGCAATGACGTACGTGCGTCCGCGCGTCTCCAAGCTCGCGAGTTTGGCATGTTTGGTAAGTGCACTCATTGCTTGTGCGAGGCTCGATTGGGCTGACGCGACTCGCGTTCGCAAAGTCTCCATTGCTGATTTGTCGAGTCGCACGATACTTTCAGCTTCGCAGTAAATACAACGCACAACAATATCATCAGGTCGAACCGACAGTGGCGCACCACATTGACGGCAGTTCGGCGGCTCGCCCGCAGCCGGCGGTGGACCTGCCGCGAAGGCTGCACCAACGTTTGTCGCACCACTCACAAGAACATTTTTCATGGCCACGTGTACCGCAAGCAGTTGCGCGGGAATAACTATTAACCAAACCCACAGCAACCCTGGTAGCGCTTGTCTACTCACCATCTGCAACAAGGCGGCAATTAGAAGAATCATCAGACTTCCCGTCATGAGCACGAACGGCGCAATCGCGGCAGAGATCAACCACCACCGTAGCACTTTGATGTGGGCCAGCCGCAGCCACTGCTCAGCCGCTTCACGTGTTGCTGAATCCAGATCGCGCGTGAGGCGGAGTTCCTCGCGGTAGACCTGCGGCATGACATTGGTCGCGCCACAGAAGCTACAGACGACCGCGGGAGTGTCAACCACAACAAGCGGTGCATTACAGTTAACGCACAGGAGTGGCGCCAACCTGTGTCTCATTGGGTGAGAAGTGGCTTGGCCTGAAAAGTCGGACGTCGGGCTTGGACACAGTCAGGAGCGACCTGGTCAGTGATCAGCATGCGATATCCTAATGATAATTGACTCTCATCGTTGACCAGGTCGCTACCGCTCCCTGTACTGACTGTGTCCAAGATGATTCCCTCAGTATTAAGGTGAACGTGGGAAGACGAATTCGCCACTCGGATCTCGTTGTCGCATCGCGATCACTTTCCCACCCTCGACCGTAAACGAGATCACGACATCCGGAAACTCCTTGACGCGGAACTCGTGCGGTCGCCAGGGCTGGAGGTCCGGGCCACCGCGAATCGAGAGGCCCTTTCCAGGCTGAAACGTCAGCACGGTTTTTCCACCACTCGGCGATATGTAAGTTCCCGCGTATGTTTGCAGCGTCGAGTCAGTCGACAGCGCCGCCGGCACTCGTCGTGTGAATGTCACCGCAGCTTCATCCAATGAGATCTCCACACCCTCGATCTCGCCCATCGGATTGGTCCGGAAGTTGAGCGAGAACTTGCCATCCTCCTCGTCGTCGGGCGTGTCGAACCGATCGTAATGAAAGTGGCTCAACGGCATCTTGATCCCGTGAAAGTCGAAGGTGAGATCTTTTTCGCCGCGCCCCACGGTGACAACTCCGTACGCCGGATGCTCGAACTCGCCCACGTACTCGTCTATCGGATGCGAAGGTTTCGTGCCAGCTACGCGCCCTACGTCGGCGGACGCGCGGGCCTTGGTCCCGGCCTCTTTGTTCTTGAGCCGCACCGTGTTGAGTCGCTCTGACCACGGGGTGAGCGACAGGCCGAGCAGTCGCTCGTAGATGTTGTAAGTGAGACCGTTGTACAGGGGAGCGACGTGATCGCCGATGACCAGCACGATGACTCCCATTCGGTCATTGGGCATGATAGAGATTTGCGAGTGGAAACCGGGAAGGTCGCCGCCATGGACCGCCAACAAGTGGCCGCGGTAGGAGGAGATTGTTCGGCCCATGCCGTAGTACGCATTCAGATTCTCTCCCCATCCGCGACTCTCGAGCGTGGAATTCGGCAGCGCGATCGAAGGCGCCATCGTTTCACGGAGCACCGCCTCCGGGATCACTTGCTTGCCATCCACCTTGCCCTTGTTGAGCAGCGCGATAACCCAGCGCGAGAGGTCTTCCACATTCGAGTTGATCGCGCCGGCAGGCGCGATCGCGACTTCAGCAGTGTAGTAGGGCTGGCGATACAGCTCCGAACTATCGCGGCGCTCCGAGTACGGCACGCCCGGCTCGGGGCCCTTCAGGTTGTCCTCGATAGTCAGCGTCGAGCGCGACATGCCGAGCGGGTCGAAGATGCGTTGTTTGACGAACTGCTCCCACGTCTTTCCGCTCAACTCCTCGACGACCTGGCCGGCTGCCGTGAACATCAGGTTGTTGTAAAGGAACTTCGTCCGCAGTGGCGCAGTGGGTTCGAGGTAGCGCAGACGGTCCCAGAGCTCGCGCCGGGTGAAGGTGGATTTGTACCAGATAGAATCGTGGCGCGTTACGCCGGTGCGATGCGAAAGCATGTCGCGGATCGTCACTGAACGGTCGAGGTCGTCGTTGTAAAAACGGATCGAGGGAACGAACTGCTTGACGGGTTCGTCCCAACGCAGCTTACCCTCCTCGACGAGCATGCCCACGGCAACGGCCGTGAACAGCTTCGTGTTTGAGGCGATGGGCTGTGTTGTGGAGGTCGTGTACGGTAAATTCTTTTTAAAATCGCGGAAGCCGTATCCCTTGGCGAAGACGAGCTTATCTCCGATCACGATGCCGACGCCGATGCCAGGTGCATTCCAGTCCTTCATGACCTGGTCCATGTAGCTGTCGAAACCTTTCAGCCGCGACTCGACACTCTCCTGCTGCTCCTGTGCAACCGCGATGCTCGAAGTGAGTGCAAGCGCAGCAACCAGGCTGAGTGCGCCAGCCACACCGCGACTGGACGCGTGCTTTAGTTTCGATATGAATGCCGTCATTCTATGCTCTCCTCTAATAGCTGATATTTGTCGGCAATTCCGCAGGGTGCGGCTGGTCCACGCGCACGCAAGAGGCCCGTGTAGTATCCATGCGGAAACGGGCGGAACAATATCACAAGTCAGCCGGGCTGATGCCCAAAAAGTCGAAAGACATCCGGCAACATTGAGTTTTTCTCAGCGGTTCTCTGCGTATCTCTGCGACCTCTGCGTTTAAACGGCTCTTCAACGCAGAGGCCGCAGAGATACGCAGAGAACCGCAGAGAAATATTCGATTTTGTGCCACCGATTGTTTTGCCCTTAAAATGGGCCTCCGATTGATGGAGGTGAACGCAATGAGATTCGGCAGTGCAGTTATCGCAATGTTGGCCCTCTTGATACTTTTCTCGCCGGCAATGTGGCAACAGACACGGAAATCGGAAGCCTTGAATACGGCGCCGAGCATCTGCATGTCCCGTTGATCGTGGTCCTGGGCCATCAAGGCTGTGGTGCGGTGACCGCGGCAGTCCAGGGTGGTCCACCCGAAGGCCACATCGCAGCACTCATCGATCTTATAAAACCCGCCGTGGATAAAACTCGAGGCATGCCGGGTGACCCAGTGGCGAATGCGGTTCGTATGAATGTCGAGATGGTCGTAAAGCAACTTCGCTCATCAACACCGATACTGTCGGAATTGGTAGCGCACGGGAAATTGAAAATTGTAGGGGCGGTCTACTCGATCGACACTGGAGCCGTGACGTGGCTGCCGGAGATCAACTAATTCGCTTAGATACTCGTTAACATAACCGCACCCTCGTGCGTCTGAACATTGGCTTTGCCTCAAAAGTCAGGATTCAGGCTTGGATGAGGTCAGTACCGTATCCAACAATGACTTTCGACGTTTGGGGCAAAGCTCTGAACATTAAAGTGAAGGATGAACCCCTCCATGAGTAAAAAAAACTTCTTGCTCGTTCTGATTGTTGTCGCGTTTCTTTCGAGTGCGACGTGGGCCCAGGTTCCCAATAAAGAGAAGGTTGTCGCGGGCGCGGAAAGAGCGTTCGAGAAATTCACCAAGGCGTACGTTGAGCCCGCGCCGGGCTGTGCCGCGGCAGTGTCGCTCAATGGCGAGGTCGTGTTTGAAAAGGCATTCGGCCTTGCCGAGCTGGAACACAACGTTCCAAACACGCCGCAAACGATCTTCGAGTCAGGCTCAGTGGCGAAGCAGTTCACCGCCGCATCGTTAGTATTGCTGCAACAGGACGGAAAGCTCAGTCTCGACGATCCGGTCAGGAAATACATTCCCGAACTTCCCGATTACGGTTCGCCGCTCACGATCAGGCATCTTTTGAATCACACTGCCGGGCTGCGCGACTGGGGAACGGTTATGAGCCTTACCGGCGCGGGTCGGGGCGATCGAGTCATCAACCAGGATCTCGCACTCGACGTCATCACTCATCAGCGCGCACTCGACTTCACGCCCGGCGCTGAATATTCGTATTCAAACAGCGGATACAATCTCGCGGCGATCATCGTCGAGCGCGTTTCGAAACAAAAGTTCCCAGCCTTCGTCGAGGAGCGTCTCTTCAAACCGCTCGGCATGAAGAACAGCTCATGGCGCGACGACTACCAGCGCATCGTCCCAGGCCGAGCTCAAGCATATTCGCGCCAAGGCAATGGACCATGGCGACTCAACATGCCGTTCATGAATGTTTATGGAAACGGCGGCATGCTCACGACTGTCGGCGATTGGATGAAGTGGAACGCAATGCTTGATTCGCAATCCCTGGGAGCGCCACTTGTCGCTGCACTCGAAACTCGTGGAGTGCTGAACGACGGCCGCAAGATTGCGTACGCGCTCGGGCTCGTCGTCGATACGTACAAGGGACTGAAGGACGTCTCGCACGGCGGCGCGACGGCCGGCTATCAGACTTTCCTGGCGCGTTATCCTGACAACAAGGTTTCTGTCGGCGTCATGTGTAACGGCACGTCACCGAGTGCAGGAGGAATTGCTGCAAGCATAACGGATGAGATCTTCGGACCATTTCCCGAAGCCCCGAAGACCGAAGCAGCGAAGGTTTCGGAGGACGAGTTGAAGAAGTTTGCCGGCATCTGGCGAAATGAAAAGACGCATGCTCCCGCAAGATTCGTGATTGAGAACGGTGTGTCGCGCTGGAGCGGCGCGCGGGTCGTACCAATGGGAGGCGGGCAGTTCGCTGTTGGCGGCAACCAATTGAAGTTTACGTTTGATAAGGACAGCAAGCCCGTGTCTGCCGAGACTGTCGATTCCGATGGTGAAGTCACGCGCTTCGTTCCCGAAAAGGAATGGACGCCAACGCCAGCCGACCTCGCCTCCGTCAAAGGAGATTGGTTCAGCGAAGAGGCTGGAGCGACACTCACCGTCGCCGTCGAAGGTGACAAAGCATTTATCAAGCAGCGACCGGCGACGAGTTTGCCGATGCAGCCGCTATACAAGGACCATTTCGGGGTGCAGGGCTACATTGTCTGGTTCACACGAGACAAAAACGGGAAGGTCAATACCATGCACGTCGGCGCATCACGAATGCGCGACATGCCATTCGCCCGCGTCAAGTAGTTACCACAGATTACACGGAGTGAATCCGCGGATCTGTCCGTGTAATCCGCGGCCTGTCAATTCTTACAGTTACCGGATCATTTTTCCTCAAATAGAATTCCGCAGGGAAAATGACCAAAATCTACAAAATATCAATCTGTTTTTTGATCCTCCTCGCAGCGGGCAGTCTCGCTTCCGCCCAACAACTCCGCGAAACGTTTCGGCGCGTCAAGACCTCTGTGGTGATCGTTCGCACAGGTGGAGAAACTGCGCCAGTATCCGGCTACACGGATGATCAAGGTGTTGGATCGGGAGTGCTGATCTCGAAGGATGGACAGATCCTCACCGCCGCTCACGTAGTTCAGAGTGGACAATCAATCACCATCGAATTTGTCGATGGGCAGAGATTGAAGGCGCAGGTGGTGGAGTTGTCCATTTCCGCGGACCTCGCGCTACTGAAAGTCGACCGTGTTCCTGATGCCGCGACTGCCGCGAAGCTCGGCGATTCAGACGTAGTGGAAACAGGCGACGACATTTTTGTTGTCGGCGCGCCATACGGACTAAGCAACACCCTGACCGTCGGCCGTGTGAGTGCACGCAGACCAGATGAAACACGCGGCGGAGTTTTGAGCACGAACGAATTTCTGCAAACCGATGCAGTGGTGAATCCCGGTAACTCTGGTAGTCCTGTATTCAACAAGGATGGAGAAGTGGTGGGTATAGTAAGCAGTGTTGTTAGTGACGCGGAGGATTTTAAGGGCGTTGGCTTCGCGGCCACGATCAACACCGCCCGCGGTCTGCTACTCGATCGAGATCCATTCCTCGTCGGACTGGAAGGCGTTTTGGTAACCGGCATCGTCGCCAAAGCCCTCAACGTACCGCAATCGGCAGGCTTCCTGGTTACAAGTGTTGCTCGCGGATCGATGGCTGAGCAAATGGGATTAGCCGGCGGCCAGGTTGAAGCTTTGCTCGATAATGAAAACCTGCTCATCGGCGGAGACGTGATTCTGAAGATCAACGCCTCCACGGTGACGATCGATCGCCGTGCTTACCGCGCACTCTTCTCCAACATCGCGCGATCGAACGCCGGATCCCTACTGCATTGCACCGTCTTACGCGCCGGCAAAATCCTCGACCTCTCTTTAAAGGTTCCCAATTCGGTTTCAACCTCTCAAACAGCGCGACCTCAATAAACAACGAAGGCGTTACGATCATGAGGAAAACAATCAGTCTCACGATTTTTCTATTCCTGCTTTCGGTGCAGGTGAATGCGGATCAAATCACCTTGAAGAATGGCGATCGGCTGACGGGGAAGATTGTCAAATCAGACGGCGCCAAGCTGGTGATCAAGACTGAATTAGTCGGCGACGTCACTGTGGATCTGTCGGCAGTTACCACCATCACCAGCGATCAGCCGCTGTACGTGACGCTTGCTGATGGTCGAACTGTTTCCGGAACCATGGTCGCGTCTGAGAGTAAAGTGGAGTTGCGCGCTGCAAACTCGAACCCGATCTCAATCGATCGATCGACGATTCAGCTCATCAGATCCGAGGAGGAACACCTTGCGTATGAACGTTCACTCAATCCGGGTTGGCTTGATAATTGGAGCGGCGGCGCGAATCTCGGCTTTGCTCTGACTTCAGGAAACTCCGACACAACCAACCTCGCGATTGGCGTCAACCTGACACGTGAAACGCTAACGGACAAAACGAAGATTTACGCAGCATCGGTTTACAGTCGCGATAGCACGAGCGGTGAAGCACGAACCGTCGCCAACACCATTCGCGCCGGCGTGCGCTACGACCGCGACTTCAATCGGAACTGGTTTGGTTATGGCTTCATGGATTTCGAGCACAACGGCTTGCAAGACCTGACGCTGCGGCTCGTGCCTGGTGGTGGTCTCGGCTACCATGCTATTCGGAGCGAGCGAACAAAGTTAGATCTGCTCGGCGGGTTAGCATGGAACCGCGAGTACTTCAAAGGTGACTTCAACGATCGTAGCTCGGCGGAAGCGCAGGCCGGTCAAACACTCGACCATCGATTTAGTCCACGCTTGTCGTTCTCGGAGCAGTTGTTCTTTTTTCCAAACCTGACGCGCGGCGGCGAATATCGAATCAACTTTGATAGCGGTCTCGTTGCAGACATCACGCGGCGCATCGGCTGGCAAGTGACGCTTAGTGATCGTTATTTGTCGAACCCGCCGCCCGGTCTGGAGAAGAATGATCTGCTGTTGAGCACCGGTCTGAAGATCAGACTCGGGGGATCGAACTAAACGTTTGGTGCCTTTTTGTGGCGAAATAACCTGTCATTTCTTACAGGTTATTAAGTCTCAGTTCCTCACTAAAATGTCTCTACTAATTTTTATTTAATTGGGTCCGCGCCTCTCTCTCTCTCTCTCTTCAGGAGGTCGCCATGAATGCGTATGAACAAAGATGGCATCCCGTAGCGCGAAAAGAAACCCCGGCTGTTGAACCGAAACCACGACTACTGCGATTACTCGGAATACTGCGTTACCTGATTCCCCCGTTCTTTATATGTTGGCATCGCAAAATGTCTCGGCCTTTCACTCGAGACGGAGAGACTTATCGCGTGTGTCTTCGCTGCGGAATTCGCCGTCAGTTCGACCTTAAACAGTGGCGAACGAAAGGTGGTTATTACCACCCCGGTAACAGACAACACCAGGACGAACCATCTCAGTCACCCAAACCACGCTATCAACTTATTGAAGGTGCGATGACGCTTGATACCGAACGTCGTCGCGTCACAACGACGATCCAATTCTGAAACCCATGACCGACAACAAATCGAACTCTCAAGAGCATCAGGTGAAACCGTCTCTCGATGAAACGCCGCCGCCGCCTTTCGCTTCGCGCATAAATGTAGAACTCTTTGGGATGACGGATAGAGGCTACGCTCGCGAGAAAAACGAAGATCATTTTTTGATCGTGCGTGTCGGGCGCGCGCTGGAAACAGTGCTAACGAACCTCACAGAAAACGAGACTATGCCCGGTGAGTTATTCGAGGAAACAGGTTATGGAATGATTGTCGCGGATGGAGTTGGTGGTGAATCTGCCGGAGAAGTTGCAAGTCGCCAGGCGATCTACACGTTACTGGGTCTGGCGTTGCACACGCCTGATTGGCAGTTCCGCTGGGGACCGAGAGAGAGAAACGCGGTCATGTGGCGCATGAGGGATCGATTTCGTCGCGTGAATGCGGCGCTGCTTCGCGAAGCTACAGCGAACGTCACCCTTTCCGGAATGTGCACGACGATGACGGCCGCAATAACGCAGGGAAGCGACTTGATTGTGGGTCACATCGGTGATTCGCGTGCTTATCTTCTGCACCGCGAAAAGCTTATTCAGTTGACACACGATCACACCGTAGGAGCAGGTCTGGTTAAAAATGGCACACACGAGCCCAGCGATCCGCTCGTACTGGAATTGCGCGGTCTGCTGTTGCAGGCGCTGGGGTCCAGGCAGGGTGAATGCAATCCGCAGGTCTCCGACTACCCGCTCCGTGATTCAGATCAACTTTTGCTATGTACTGATGGTCTGACCGATATGGTCGACGATGTGGACATCGAGCTTATCCTGAACAGTGCGAGCTCTGCGAAGTCGGCGTGTCGCAGCCTGGTCGATCTGGCGCTTAAAAACGGTGGTCGCGACAATGTTACAGTGATCGTAGCGCGATATTCGATCCCGCCTCGAAACTAAGACAGATTACTTTATCAGCCACAAAAAGGCACAAAATGCACAAAATGAATAGAAATCATTCTTATGTGCCTTTTGTGCCTTTTTGTGGCTGATGCAGTTCAGTTTCGCTATGCAACATAGAAAAAGGCCGGGTCCTTCGACCCGGCCCTAAAGAGGTGTCAAGTGCGCCTCCTGCATCTCTCCCCGCGCTTGTCACCTCCAAGACTAGTTACTGCCCTCGCCGGCAACCGTTCCCGCAATGCCCTTGTTGACCATTAACCTGATTTCCACGCGACGGTTCTTGGCGCGACCCGCCTTCGTCGAGTTCTCCGCTGCAGGTTCCAATTGTCCGTAACCGAAAGGTTGGACCAGACGGTTCAGCGGCATCTTGTACTTGCTCACGATGTAATAGATCACGGAATTGGAACGTCGCTCACTCAGATCGATATTGCGTTGTGAGCTGCCCGTTGTATCGGCATAACCGATTACGGCCATGACCCAGCCTTTCGTGTTCTGAGTCTTCACCCACGCAGCGGCTTCGTCAATCGTCGCTTTGGCCTTCGGACCTAAAGCAGCGCTTCCCGTGTTGAAATAAACGGTGACCGTCTTTATGGAATCGAAGTCATCCAGACCGTTGATGCGATTATTCGCATAGTCCGCGGTCTGCTGTGCCTTGCGAGCAGCGTCTGAGGCAGCGTCGGCTGACGCTTGTGCTTTTTCCGTTAGAGCCCGATTCTCCTCGAGCTGACCCGCGAGTCGTTCCTGCTCAGCCTGCTGCTGCGCCAGCTTCTCTCTCATCTCCGCTTCGACCGGATCGACCGTTGCCTTGAGAGCCTGCGCGGACCTTAGATCCTGTTCATCGAAGCGAATTTTCTCCGCCACCAACTGGCCTTCCGAGTTTCCGACACCATCCACTTCGAGTCGCAGCCCGCGAAGAATGTAGCTTGCGCCATATTCCTTCGACCCGCGAAACACGCCTTTTTTATGACTCTTGACTTCAGTGTCGGCCGTCAAAAGGACGACAGTTGTGGCGCCCCCCATCGTATCTGACATAGTGAATGAATCGGGTTCACGTTTGACCACGATCCCCCGGAATTTTTTAACCTTTTCACCAGCAGCTACGCTCTGTTGTTGATCTCGATTGATAGTCGTCAGTGCCCTTGCGGAGACGCTTCCAGCACTCATCAAAACAAGCATGATGGCGACTACCACTACCCTCGGTACTGCAATTCCAGCAACGCTCATTGGCCTGCTCCTTTCCCTGAACTTACCACGATGATAGTGGCAGTTAATTGGTGTAAATACTGTCAATTCTTACAGTGTGTGCAGGAGTTTTATTGAAGGGATCTCAAGAGACAAAGTGAGCTACAACTACTGTGACGTTGTCTGTACCGCCTGACGCAAGCGAAAGGTCGACCAGATCTTGACACGCAGCCTGCGCTGATTTTGCTTCGCGCAAGACCTGCGCAATCGTTGCGTCCTCGACCATCTCCGTCAGTCCATCCGTGCAAAGTAGCAGCTTGTCACCGGCGGATAATTTGAATCGTTGCACTTGAGGAACGACCTGTTCTCCCAAAGAGCCAACGGCTGCTGTTAGAACACGGCGCATCGATCGCGACGCCGGATCGTCGCGATTCGCAACGCCGGCATCGATAAGTGCCTGGGCCAACGTGTGGTCCGTCGTCAGTTGTTGAAGTTCGCCTCCATGCAGAAGATAGGCGCGGGAGTCGCCCACGTGCCCGATGATCAGATCGCTGCCCAACGCTCCGGCAACCGTTAAGGTCGTGCCCATACCCTTGAGTGTATGGTCGTTGTCGGCTTCTTTTCTCACGATGTTATCGATCTCGAGAAAGCGTTTGGTCATGCGGTCCAAAACAGTCGCAACATCCTGGTGACGCTGGAGCGCCAGAGTCCAGTCAGATGTTTCGACGATTAATTCGACGAGTTTGCTGAGCGCCAGACTACTGGCGACTTCACCGCCGGCCATGCCCCCCATTCCATCGGCTACCAGGATGCCGTAGCCGTTCATCAAATAGTTTTGCTCGAGGAGATGCTCCTCGACGTTTGTCAGTACATTCTCGAGCGAGCGCCCGAATTTCATTAGGAGATAGCTGTCTTCGTTATTTTCTCTGACATGGCCCTGGTGCGAAACCGCGCCAACATCGACTTCCAGGCACGTCCACACCTCATGCAAGCTTGTGCGAGGACTGAATTCGTTCGGCATTTTCATCTTTTATGTCCTTTGAAAGCACGCGCCTGGACCATCTGACGGACGTGGCAAGTGTGCAACGCTTTTTGTGATCCTATCGTTCTACATAGAAGACACCTACTGGCAAAACTTACAGGGGCGTCGGTGTTTCAGAATTTCCAACCCAGCGAAGTGCTCACGCCGAGATCGTTTTTGTCAGCTCTTACCGGCGGCTTGCTGTCGTAGTTTTCGTAAACATGGAAACCCCACCAGAAGTCCCTGACGATCTTTACGCGGAGATCAGAATTGGCCTGTAATCGCGTGCGTCCGGGTGTTGTCAAACTCGGAAACAAGCTGAAGCGCGATCTGATGTCCAGAGCGTTGAAGCGAAAAGTCGCGAAATCAGCGCCGGCAATCGCATCGGCGTTGGTGGTCCTGGGCGTACCAATCGACTCTGAATAGTTTTCGCGCGTTCCGACGATGCCGCCGTAAAATGAAAGTCTCGTATATTCCGTTTGCTTCACATTGCGGCCGATCAATCCTCCAACTGACGTACGCAGGTTGAGACTTTGCTGATCGCTGCGAAGCAGGCCCAGGAGTCCTCCGACGTACCACTGTTCATTCAACTGTTTTCGATAATCGAAGTTGAATTGATTGCGCGTGAGGCTGGTGCCTTCCGTTTGTCCACTGAAGACTGAATCTACTGACGCGGTAAATGAGTGATCGCCGGTTCGATAAGTCGTGGTTGCGGCGAGCTGTGTTTGGTACTGGTCGTTGCCGCTGGTGAAGCTGAAACCGAAATCGACCGAGCCCTCGAGTCGTGTCCAAAAGCGCCTCGCGGCGGGAGTTATGCGAATGACGTCGAGCTGCGGAACTCTGATGGTCTGGTTCGAAGATCCGATGATGAAGTTTGGAACTTCGTCTGAGTTTGTCGGCAGCAGACGCATCACGTCGGTGACGAGTTTGCCGTCTACGAGCCAGATCATGAACGTTGATTTGCTTTCGAGTCGTTCGACCTTGGCCCAATCGAGTCGGACGGCTTCGGCCATGTAGTCAGACTTGATCCTGAGCTCGCCGCGTTGCAGACCTTTTATTTCACCCGTCAGTCGATCGCCGTTTTTCAGGACGACGACGTCATCAACGTTCTTCGCGAGCGCGGTTAAGGCAAGCAGAAGAATAAGGAGAACGATCAAACCTGAACGACCCAATTTTCGCTGTACTTCATTCCGGATCATCCGACGACCTCCCGAAGTTAATCCTTCTTTTTTGCATGCTTCGGGCGTGAATCTCGCCTGTCAAAAGTGACAGTTATCGTCTGTTTTCGATACCTCTAAAATTCGCGCATTCAGCATTGCAGGAAGGATGGTGTGTGAAGATGGGAACAACCAATAGGACTGCTCGCGTCGCGTTGATTGCCGGATTGCTGCTCGCGTGGTGCGTCGCGGCATCAGCGCAGGACATCAGGTACAACTTCTTACAGGGAACCGATTTCTCGAAGTTCAAAACCTACAAGTGGGTGCAGATACCAAACGTCCAATATCCGAATTCAATTCTCGACGATCAGATCAAACGCGCTATCGATGCGCAGCTCGCTTTAAAAGGATTGTCGAAAACTGAAGACAATCCAGACCTCTACGTCACATATCAGGCCGCCATTAATCAGGAGAAACAGTGGAACTCCTACAGCACGGGCGGCGACATGTGGGGTTGGGGTGGCTGGGGAGGCTGGGGTGGTATGCAAACCACGACGACGACCAGTCAAACGATCAACATCGGAACACTGAACCTGGATATGTACGACACCGGCACCAAGAAACAGGTCTGGCGTGGTGAGGCCAGCAAGACCCTGGGCTCGGGAAAAGATCCGGCGAAGGTCGAAAAGAACATAAACAAAGCGATGGCGAAACTTCTCAAGAAATATCCGCCGCCGGTGAAGAGCTAGGGAGTTCCTGCTCGGAGTATTAGCCGCAAAAAGGCACAAAAGTCACAAAATCAGTTTTGCAATCGGAGTTCGCCTTTGTGATTTTTGTGCCTTTTTGTGCAGTAAAGTTTCCTCCACCTGCGGCGCGCTTTGTGAAGTTGCGATTTCGAGTTCCCCTGTAAGTTTTGCCAGTTACGGGTGTTTGTACCGTCAACTACATTTTTTTCGACACTACAACTCCGCCCCAAACAAAGATTGGAGGAGGGCGCATGAAAAATAAACGACTGAGCTGGAGCACACACGCACGTTTTACTTTGGTCCTCGCAGCTCTGCTGTTTTTTCCGAGCAGCTCTACGTTTTCACAAACTCAGGAACCAACACCACAAACTCCTGAGGTCGAAGCATTAAAGAAGCGTCTGCAACAACTCGAGCAGACCGTGGGAGAACTGAAGGGACAGATCGAGGCCATCGAGGCCAAAAAGAAAACTGAAACTCCAGCCATAGTCGAAGCCACATATAACGAGGCACCCACACCCGCGGACACAGCTTCGACAGAGCCTGCGAAACCACAGGACAAAAACGGGAAGGGCGAGAGCACCTTCACGATCTACGGTTTCGCAATGCTCGACGCCGGCTACCAGCTCAAACAAAACCATCCTGACTGGTTCGACGTCATTCGTCCGACCAAGCTGCCGTCGTTTCCGAACGAGTTTGCGCCCAACGGAAAAACCTATTTCGGTGTCAGACAAAGCCGCCTCGGCGTTAAGTCGACGACACCAACCAAATACGGTGAGTTGAAGACACAGTTTGAGTTCGAACTGTTCGGCACCGGTGTCGATGCAGGTCAGACGACTTTCCGTTTGCGCCACGCATACGGCGAGTTGGGCCAATTCGGCGCGGGCCAGACGTGGAGCCCGTTCATGGACATCGACGTGTTTCCAAACTCACTCGAGTACTGGGGACCAAACGGAATGGTCTTCTTCCGCAACTTGCAGTTTCGTTGGATGCCGCTCAAAGGCCGCAACTCAGTGACGCTGGCCGTCGAACGTCCCGGCGCGAGCGGCGATCAGGGCGTGTTTGCAGACCGCATCGAGTTGCAGGGAATCAGGCCCAAGTTCGATCTTCCCGATTTCTCAGGAAACGTTCGCTTCACGAGAGACTGGGGTTATTTCCAGGCGGCCGGAATGATCAGACGGATCAAGTGGGTCGACACGGTTAATGACAATGTCGATCTCGACGGCACTGAAGTTGGCGCCGGTCTGAACTTCACCTCGAACCTAAAGTTCACACAGAACGACACAGGCAGGTTCGCGTTTGTGTTCGGCCAGGGAATTCAGAACTACATGAACGACGCGCCCGTCGACATCGGTATCGAGTTAACTCCCGGAGGCGATCCGCGCCGGCCGATCAAGGGCGTTGCACTGCCGATGTGGAGCATGGTGGCGTTTCTCGATCACAACTGGAACAAACGTTTCAGCACCGCCGTCGGCTACTCGTTTATGGATATCGACAACTCGAATGGCCAGGCGGCGAACGCGTACCACCGCGGTCATTATGGTCTGGCAAACCTGCTCTTTTATCCGACGGAGAACGCGATGGTCGGCGGTGAGTTGCAGTGGGGACGGCGCGAAAACTTCCTGGACGGTTTCACGTCCGACGATTTTCGCATCCAGTTTTCCTTTAAGTACAACTTTTCCAAGACGTTCGCATTTTGATGTTCGAGCAGTAGGACCACGTGGTCCAGGAGGAGGAGAGAGAGTCTATGTTGAGAAAGACGATACAAGCAAAGATGCTCATTGCAGTGTTTATGGTGATGACGTTCGCCATGGCGCCGTTGTCAGCGCTGGCCCAAAAGACCAGCCCCGTCGCGCCGGCCAGGGCGCAAGTGGAGGCGGTCGTACGCGAAGCATACGAGAAATTTAAGAACGATACGGGCGGAAAGAACGCCGATTACATTCCTTACCTGGCCCACGTCGACTCGAAACTCTTCGGCATCGCGATCGTCACCACCGACAACCAGGTGCTGACAATGGGCGACATCAAGTATTCATTCTCGATCCAATCGATCTCGAAGGTTTTCTCGCAGGCCCTGGCTATGGAAGAGCTTGGACCAGACAAAGTTTTCGAGAAGGTCGGCAGTGAACCGACCGGCCGCGCATTCAATTCCGTGTTTGCCGTGGCGGACATGCCTACTCACACGGGAAATCCTTACGTGAATGCCGGCGCGATTTCGACGGTGAGTTTGATTTCCGCCAAGACCGCGGATGAGAAGTGGAACAAGATCCTCGACTTCTACAGTCGCGTTGCGGGCGAGAAGCTTCAACTCATAGACGAAGTCTACAAGTCTGAAGCCGCGACCAACACAGGCAACAAAGCGCTTTCGATG
Source organism: Pyrinomonadaceae bacterium (assembly GCA_035571655.1). Classification (GTDB taxonomy): domain Bacteria; phylum Acidobacteriota; class Blastocatellia; order Pyrinomonadales; family Pyrinomonadaceae; genus PSRF01. Next base: position 4,103 of record DATNCH010000255.1, on the reverse strand, counting down.
CTGCTTGCGAAATACGATCGCATCTACGCCGATCCGTTTGAATCGGTGGATGTCTATACAAAGCAATGTTCCGTCGGCGTGAACGTGGCCCAACTGGCACGCATGGGCGCGACACTCGCGAACAACGGCAAGAACCCAGCGACGGGCGAACAGGTGATCAAACCTGAAAATGTACCGCACATCCTGTCCACCATGATCATGGCCGGATTGTATGACGGCTCAGGAGGGTGGGCTTGGCACGTGGGACTCCCGGCAAAGAGTGGCGTGGGCGGCGGCATCGTCGCAGTTGTCCCGGGCAAAGGGGCGATCGCTGTCTTCGCTCCGCCACTCGATGACGCAGGCAACAGCGTGAAAGCACAGAAGGTGATCGAGTACGTGGCAAACAAGCTCGACTTCAACCTGTTCTCGCCACGCTCAGTTGGTTTGAAGGCTACAGAGTAACAACGTCACATCGCAAGCGAAGCATCAATGGTTTTTACTCTTACTCAAATGTGCGGAGTGAGGTGGCGTTACAGGATCGCGCTGCGCACCGCCATGCTGGTTTTAATCATTAACGTGGTCTGTTTCGGACAGAGTAACAATGGCCCTGCGCCTTCCGCGACTCCCGAGGACAAACCACTCAAGGCTGACGAACGTGCGGAACTACTCAAGCTCATCAAGAGTCTTCAGGAGCGAGTAGAAAAACTCGAAGCCGCACAAGCTCCTCTCCAAAATAACGGCGCAGCAGTAGAGCCCGCTGCCACGTCGACGCCGGTTGACCCAGAGCCATCTCCGGAAAGCACAGAGTCACCTGCTCCCGCCGCAGAAGCACCAAAGCAGGATGACGATGACAACAAGTTCGACGGCCGCTACACGCCAAATCTCGGTTTCAAAGTGGTGAACACCGAGTATGGCGACATGAACATCAGTATCTACACCTACGTCAGGTATCTGAATCAATTGGGTCTCGATTCAACTTACACGGACGCATTCGGTCGTACAAAAAATGTTCAGGAGCGCCAGGACGTTCAGCTCCTGAAGCTTCAGATCAAGTTTCTTGGCTGGATGCTCAATCCGAAGTTCCGATACTTCCTCTACGCGTGGACCTCAAACGCCAACCAGGGACAGGGCGCGCAAGTCGTCCTCGCCGGAAACCTGGGATACACCTTCAACAAATACCTGACGTTAGGCGGCGGAATCAGATCCCTGCCAGGAACGCGCAGTGTCGAAGGCAATTTCCCGTTTTGGCTGAACGTCGATAGTCGACATATCGCCGACGAATTCATGCGGCCCTCCTACACATCCGGAATCTGGGCCACTGGGAACATCACGGACAGGTTGAAGTACCAGGCCATGTTGGGCAACAACATGAGCACTCTGGGCGTACCCGCATCGCGACTGGATAACGGTTTCAATACTTTGTCGACCGCGCTTATCTGGTTTCCAACCGGCGATTTCGAAAAAGGCTTCAGTGGTCAGGGATGGGGCGACTTCGAGCATCACGAAAAGTTCTCCACGCGTCTCGCCATCCACTTCAGTCGGAGTAATGAGAATAAAGAAAGTCAGCCAGACTCCGAGCAGTTTGAAAACACACAACTCCGCCTGTCGGACGGAACCGTCATTTTCACTCCCGATCTGTTCGCACCGGGAGCCACCATCACGGACGCGCGATATCGCATGACGACCGTCGATGGTGGATTCAAGTATCGCGGCTTTTCACTCGAGGGTGAGTATTTCTGGCGTTGGTTGGACGACTTCAAATTCCAGACCGTCGTTACACCTGAGACGCTGGGGCAAATTCCTTCGAGGCTGTTCGATCATTCTTTCCAGATCCAGGGATCGGCGATGGTCGTCCCGAAAACTCTCCAGGCTTACATGGGCTTCTCGAAGATCTTTGGTCAGTATGGCCAGCCGCGTGATTTCCGGACCGGCGTCAATTTCTTCCCGTTCAAGAACAAGGTGATCAGATGGAATAACGAGGCTCTTTACCTCTACAAGTCGCCGGTCGGTTACACGTCTGTTCCGTATCCGATAGGCGGCAGGGGATGGGTTTTTCATTCGAGCATGGAGCTCGCGTTCTGAGGTTTTATGAACAGGTTCGCTCGCAAAGGCGCAAAGGCGCAAAGTAAATCCAGGGTTTCTATCCTGGCGCCTTTGCGCCTTTGCGAGAGAAATGTTTTCGCAATCATCCTTGCGCTGCTGCTTTTCGCAGGTACGTCCCTCGCGCAAACGCCCTCGAACGACTATCTCTTCAACGACTCCCACTTCCACCTGACCAACTACGTTCAGGAAGGCATCGACATTCACGACTTCCTGAAAGTGATGGGAAACAAGGCCGGGCGTGTCGCCTTGTTTGGCATCCCGCTGCAACAGCAGTGGTCCTATCGCGTCGACGAGAATCGTGGTCCAACTTATTACCTGAACTCTGACGCGCCGCTCTACTACTACTCGTTTACCGACGCATGGATCGCAATGGCGTACAAGTCTCTTTCAAAGGAAGAGCAGGCGCGCTTCGATCCGATGATCACCGGCTTTAATCCGACTGATATGTATGCCGCGGATCACATTCGCCGCGTGCTGACGGCTTTTCCAGGTGTCTTCACCGGCATCGGCGAATTCAGCATTCATAAAGAGTTTGTGTCAGCAAAGATCGCCGGCGAAGTTGCGAGTCTTCAGGACCAGGCCCTCGATCGGCTCATCGATTTTGCGACTGAAGTTGGTTTGGTGGTCCTGATTCACAACGACGTCGACGTCCCATTCGCAAAGCCCGGCGCCGAACCTGCTTATGCGGCCCAAATGAAGGCGCTCTTCAGGCGCCATCCCAATACGACGTTTATCTGGGCCCATATCGGCGTCGGGCGGATCATTCGTCCAATCAAAGATCAGGCTGCAATCGTCGAGGAGATCATCAACGACCCGCAACTCAAGAACGTGCATTTCGATATCTCGTGGGACGAAGTAGCGAAGTACGTTGTGGCCACACCGGAATCGACCAGGCAGGCGGCGGCTGTCGTCAATCGTTATCCGGATCGTTTTCTCTTCGGCACAGACGAGGTCGCGCCTGCGACCCAGGAAAAATATCTTCGGGTCTACAACCAGTACGAGCCGCTGTGGAAACTGCTCAGCGCGGACGCCAGTGAAAAGGTCCGCAAGAAAAACTACGAAAGAATCTTTGACGAAGCGAGACGCAAGGTCCGCAGTTGGGAGGCGTCACAGCTCAAACGCCAATCTTCGCGGCTGACGAATTAGTGGCCGAACTAACTGTCGAACCAGTCAAGGAGTGGAGGTCTTGCCATGAAACTCAAATCGTTGCGCACTAAGTGTTCGCAAGAATTAACGCGTTGTCTTATCGCGTTGGCGATGGCATTGCTGATCGTGCCCGGGAATGCACTGTCGGCCGTAACCCCAGTGCGATCGGTCGACGACACAGCAGTAACAATTCCGCCAGAGCAACTCGATTCGCTCGTGGCGCCGATCGCGCTTTATCCCGACAACCTGCTCAGCCAGACGCTGGTGGCTTCAACATACCCGCTCGAGATCATTCAACTGCAACAGTGGTTGGAAAAAAATCCTGATCTCGGCAAGGACCAGAAGAAATTAGCAGACGCGGTGAAGAAGCAACCGTGGGATCCGAGCATTCAGGCGATGGCGGCGTTGCCTGATGTGGTGAAGCGTTTGTCTGACGACATCCAGTGGACCACGGATCTCGGGAATGCGTTTCTGGCCCAACAGAAAGATGTAATGGATGCGATCCAGCGCATGCGCAACAAGGCGCAAGACGCTGGAGCGCTCGCGTCGAATCAACAACAGAAGGTGCAAACGCAGACCATCGAAAGCAAGGAAGTGATCGTGATCGAGCAGGCAAATCCGCAGGTGGTTTACGTGCCTTCTTACAACCCGACGGTTGTTTACGGTGCACCTGTTTATCCATATCCGCCCATCTACTATCCGCCGTCGACGGGTGCGGTGATCGCAGCCAGTGCGATCTCGTTCGGCGTCGGCTTGGCCATGGGTGCTGCGTGGGGCGGTGGCTGGGGTTGGGGTTGTGGTTGGGGTGGCGGCGACGTCGACATCAACATGAACAACAACTTCAATCGCAACACGAACATCAACGGCGGCAATCG
>DATNCH010000254.1:0-11790 GCA_035571655.1 Pyrinomonadaceae bacterium | reverse complement strand
TCGAGTCGAGATGGAAGTCTTTCCTCTGCGGCCCTCTGCGTATCTCTGCGTTCTCTGCGTTAATGGGCCTTTCAACGCAGAGAGCCGCAGAGATACGCAGAGGCCGCAGAGAAAACAAATCAGATTTGCCACTTTTTGTGCAAAGCCCCAGCGACTCGCTGTACCTCAAAACTCTCTTTCATTCACACCAGGCTTTAGCCTGGTGCTTGTGTAGGGCCCCAGCGACTCGCTGTCTACGCACCTGAACCCGAGTGCAAACCTCTCTTCATCAAGCTGGACCACTCTCAAACCAACTGTGTATCCGTTCGGCAATGGTAAAAACTGCTCCTCACCATTGTGACGAACGCCCGCTAACGCATACGCTCCAAGCAGCACGTCTTCCTCTTCACTACGATTGATGCCTCGGATCTGTAGTCCTGCTACTGCGTCAAGCTGGTTGATCGATTCGTGCCTGCTGAAATCGAGAAAGTTCCCGCAACTTGCTATCTGCCTGCTGCCGTTGTAGAGCGCGATCTGATTAAACGGACACGACTTATTTTCTCTCTTCCAACCTGCCAATCGACGCTCGTTCTCTTCAATCGCTCGAGTGAGCATCTTCCCCCGCAGCAGCCGGCCCTGACGGTCGAGCCCGCGCGCGAGACGAAACTTCATTCGCAGTTCTTGCTCCATCCCTTTGAGGTCTGAAAGGTCTGCATCTGTCGCCATAACCATTGCCTCCGAAGTAATGGGCCTCGCCGAATTACGGCGATACAGGGAGATTGCACACACCAGCCCGCACGTTCGCTGTCGCGATTGTCCCTTTAATGCAGAAGATCTGTTGTTGACTTCTTAAGAGGGGGGTCCACATCGTTAATCAGTCACGTCCACGAGAAACGCAGTCCTGATAAAGGCACGACCCTTAAATGAAAGAATAGTAATCGGGGAGCACGATGAATCTTCGTCCCTTGCAAAACAGGTGCAACGTCAATTGAACTAGATAACGCTTGATCTCAAATTGTGTCAGCTCAGAAGTTAAAAATTTAGTCACAACCGCAGACAGATCCGTACGAGATTTTAGAGACTACACAAAATCGGATCATTAAGGACAGAAGGAGGAGGGATGGTCCAGTCGGGCTGCGGAACCAGACCAACGCTAGTTACCGCTGGACCATAGCGGGAGGGGTTTAGGGTTTCAAAACTCTGCGTTGGTCGACTCACTGTGAGTCAGGTCACGCATAACGGCGAAGACTCCAGATACCGCGGTCCGTACAGCTTCGTCGCAGACTTGTTGCGGACAGCTACCAGCACTCGTGAATGAGAGCACTTTGCTCTCACCGTCCGTGGTCAGTGTCGCTTCCACCGTGACTGACGTGTCTTCACGGATGATGCTCCACGACACCGCCACATGATTTCCCTTCAATGAACCCACATTAAAAGGCCTGACACTGATATCCCGTTTGCGCATTTCATTTCGTAATTTCTGCCCGAGGACAGCGTCGTACCCCGAGTGAATCGCAACACCGTCTTCAGCAACGGCCAGCGGTGGCTTAGACTGAAAGTGCCAAGCCACCGGTTCTTTTGCCTCTTCGGCGTTCGCGTCTGGTTTCGGCTCAGCGACTGGCGGGTTGTCGTTTGGGACAGCCACGCTGTCGCTACTATCGCTCTCACCCGGTACGACCGAGCTCGATTCCGTCTGGTTTGCATTGTTACGCTTGTCAGTCTTATCCGATCTGACGATGGTTTCGCGTCGCCGCGACTCTCTTTGTTCCGCTTTGGCCGGCTTCGCATTCGTCGATGTCGATACCTTCGTCGATCCAGCGTCAGAGGATCTCTCGGACATCAGTTGCAGACCCAGATCGATCCAAAGCGTCGCCGTTAGACCCAGAAAAAAGACGATCGCCACACATGCAATCGACTCGATCTTGTTTTGAGAGATGAACGGTCGAGCACACGACCAGACCAAACTTCCGAGACCCGCCTTGGCCCAACGGAATAATTGGCCCATCCACTGCACCTGCTCCATTAACCAGTTGAACCGCGAACTCTTCGTGTGATGGAGTGAGCCCGCCTGGTTGTCGATGTGGTTCAGGATTCCCTCGATTCGTTCCCGCTCGAGGACTTCGTTTTCAACACAGCGGAATCCAATATTGAATTCTCGCTCCGAAAGCTGCTCGACTCGTAATGCGGCAGTGAATCCATTGTCGAGCGGCAGGAACTGTTCCTCTCCGGTATGTCGGACGCCATACAGCGGATAAGATCCAAGGAGAACGTCCGGAATCGATTTCCCTTCATCAATCACTCCCCAAAGCTGTAGACCGGCCTCTGGGTCGAGCCGGTGGTTACCTTCATACTTGCGGCAGATGAAGAATTTTCCGCTTCCGGCGATCAGGTCGCCACGATTGCTCAGGTCGATCCGCTTGAAAGGCCGCTTCCTTTCTTTCGCGACCTGCTTCCAAAATTCGTGGTTATGATCGTGTGTTTTGAGAGCACGTTTCAGGTCCGGGCCGGCGAGGATCCGTCCGTGGGTGTCGAGTCCTCGGGCGAGACGGAATTTGGACCGTATGTTCTCTTCCTCTTCATCCAACGCTTTTTCGTGAAATGGGCAGCCAGCAACGTGTGCGAGGAACGCGTCAAAAGCGTCGGGAGAAACGTCGCTTGGCGCATTAGGCCAGCCTTCTGTGCATTTGTTCATGATTCTTCTCCTTTTTTAACCTGAGTCCCAGATGCATCGTTCCGTTCGCCGTCGTTTGTCTTGTTGAACTTCAGCTTTACCTTCCGCAGTGTGCGGTAGTAAAGGTTACGGACGTTGACGGTGGTGATACCGAGTCTTGCCCCGATTTCGGCAAAACCCAAATTGTGTTCTAAACGAAGTCTGAAGATAGACCCCAACTCGGGGGAAATGTTCTCTACGTAGGTAAGGATTCGATCGGCGTCGATTGCTGCGTCTTTGGAGTGGTAATAGTCGGTAAGCTGAGCAAGGGGCAATTCATCGGTAATCTCAACATCACGTTTTTCTTTACCGATACACAGCTTGAGGTGGCGATTCGCCTCATTTCTTCCTATTCGTAGTAACCAGCGATCGAACCTCTCCCAGTCACGCACGGTTTTAAGAGATGCCAGGGCATTGATCCAGGAGGCACTACACACACCTTCGGCATGTGCTTGCGGCTGCTGGCAATGTTTTGCATGCAAGTACTTTACGATTGCGTTGTAGAGCCTGTCTCCATATTGCTTAACCAGTTCTCTAGGGTCATCACTCATGGGCCTTTCTCCTTCCAAACGAGTTCCAAGGCTGTCGGCTTGCATGGGAAACCAAACAAACAAGCTTGGTCCTCACCCACCCGTGGTTCGTTCGGGAGCAAACCCGGGGGCGACCCAGGTTCGAGGCTAGCTCCAAACGATCAAAACTTCTGTTGCGGAAGGAAGGAAGAAATCCTCCCTAACGGTTTAGATAAGTTCGAACCTCTTTCTGTGTCAGGTTCGCGAGTGAAAAAGTGCGGTTCGGATCAGAGAAAAATTATGGCGCTATTATCTCAAAGGATCGCGATTAAAAAAATGCACGCAGTACAATTTTTTGCACGCACAAACTCCTTTGAACTTTTCTGCTCCTTTTGAAGTATTAGACCAACAGTCTTCCCAGAAACATCGACGCACACCTTTATTCCGAAAATATCGGAACGCCTGCCAGATTTTGGATAAGAGGAGCACCACTATGAACCGAAAACCATTTTTCGCTGCTACCCTGGTTCTACTGCTAACCGCCATACCGCTAGTTGCGCAGCAATCAAACGCATCGATGCGTTCTTATCAACAAGCGCGGCGCGTGCTCGACGACGCCATCGAAGCCCACGGTGGAGTCGAAGCATTGCGCGCGATCAAAGACTTCACTCTCACAGAGAAAGGCAAGCTTCACGCGCGCTTCCAGAGTCCCGCCGCCGAACCTCCGTTCGCTGTCGGAACTTCAGAGGAAACACTGATCGTCGATACCGAACGTGGATTTGTCTTCGACGATGTGAAAACCGCGAACGCCGGTTTCAACAACTGGAACAGGACCGTGATCAAAGGCACGGAAGGTCAGAACTATGACATGTGGTCCAGGACCGTCACACCGATCGTCAATCCAGCGGTAAACAACTTCCGCGGACAGATTCGTCGTCTTCCGCCGTTCGTGTTGCTCGAGGCATTGGACCGCGCGCAAACACTTCGTTACCTCGGAGAAGACGAGATCGACGGCAAGCGACAAAAAGTGATCAGCGTTATCCGTCCTGACAATCAGGAGCTGGCGCTGTCGTTCGATGCACAGACGCATTTGCTGACGAAGTACGGTTATCTTTACGCGGATCCGATCACCGGCGATTCCGAGATCGCACAGACGTATTCAGGCTATCGCACGCTCGGCAAGTTGAAGATTCCAAGCGGGCGTGTTCTGTACAACTCCGGAGGTGTGATTCAGGAGACGGAATATACCGATGTGCAGATCAACACGAAACCGGCGGAAAGCGTGTTTCAGGGTCCCGATGGTTTCGAGAAACTCGCTGCACCGCCCGCACAACCGGCGCCACCATCCGTCAGCAAGATCGCTGAAGATGTTTACCTGCTGGAAGGCATGGCCGGAGGCACGCACAACGTTCTGTTCGTCGCCTTCAACGATCACATAATGGTGTTCGAAGCTCCGGAACAGATCCTCTACAACAACAATTCGGTCCAGGCGATCACAAAGATCAAGGAGACCGTGCCGGGCAAACCGATCAAGTACCTGGTGCTGAGTCATCATCATTCCGATCACGCAGGTGGTTTTCGCGAGTACGTTGCCGAAGGCGCAACGATAGTCACGACCGGCGAGACGAAGAAGGAGCTCGAGAAAGCAGCAGTAGTTGAATCATCGTTGCTGCCCAAAGTTCTAAAGGGGAAAAAGCCGGCCATCGAGACGGTCGACAGAAAGCGCGTTTTTCAGGATGACAAGCATGTCGTGGAGTTGTACGACATCGGACCGAATCCGCATGCGAACCAAATGCTCGTGGCTTATCTGCCGAAGGAGAAGATCCTGTTTCAGGCGGACATGCTAAACGCCGCGCCGAATGGAACGATTCCGATTGCGCAGGATGCGACGGTGAGTTTCAGCGAGGCGTTGCAACGATTGGGATTGGAAGTCGAAAAAATCTACGCCGTGCACGGACGGTTTGCGACACCGGAAGAGTTGCGCACGTCAGTTGAAAAGCGACGTGCCTCAGAGCTGAAGATAACCGGCACCGGCTCGCACTGAATTCAGCGAGACACCTTTGGGTTCTTCTGTGTATGGTAACCACAAAGAACCCAAAGTAGAACACAATGAGCACATTCACGTGGGACCATCGCTCGAACGTGGTCTGTGCAATCGTGGTCTATGCAATCGCGGTTAAAGCTGACCGCAACCTTTCCCGCCGCTCGCGGCATCCGACGCACGGGCAACTCTTCCGCGCTCTCCCGCTTGCAAAAGCATTCGAGTCTTGCTAAACCTCGTCAAACGAAATGCCCCCAAAGGGAGAAGTATTATGAAAAAAACATTTCGACCCCTGCTCTCCTTTTTACTACTGATTTCATTGGCCACACCGCTGCTCGCGGACACCATTCGCCTGAAAGACGGCAGCGTTATTCGTGGTCAGGTGATCGGATTCAAGGACCAGCAGTTCACGATCCTGATCGGTGGTAGTGCGAGAGGAAGGCGCGGGCAGACCACCGTCTACGTGGAAGACGTCGAATCGATCGAATTCGACTCAACCCCCGGCGCCGGAACCGCAACTGACGACGGCAGCGCGCGAAGCAATCCGCCGTTGTCGCGGCCATCGCCTCCGGTTAACCAATCAGATCCAGTCGCCTCGGACTCACGCTCGAACGACACGACCCCAGCTTCGTCGTCCAACCCAACGTTCTTTACGATCAAAGTCGGCGTCAGGGCTGATGCCTCGAATAACGGTTGGACAAACAGCGGTCTCGTCGTTCGGAAAGGCCAACGACTCCGCATCAGCGCCTCCGGGCGTGTGTCACTCGGGCGCGGGCGCTTCTCGACACCGGGGGGCCAGGCCTCCATCCAGGACAACGACAAGTTGATGCGAAACGAAGCCACAGGCGCACTTATCGCCGTAATTGGCGACGATAATGATGATTTCATCCTGATTGGTCCGCGGCGCGAGTTTGTCGCTCAGCGCGATGGCGTGTTGTTCCTGGGTGTGAACGAGGGCGATTTGACCGATAACACCGGAAGTTACGATATCGTGATCGAGGCAGAAGCCAGCGGCCGTTAGTGGTAAACTCACGTCAGCGCCCCAGCATCAGACGACTGAAACCTTTTGAGATGGATTAGCTGACGCAAGCCTTGCCGGGGGCAGGGCCGCCAACCTTCCTCGCTTTATGTCCTTCGGGAGTCGAGAACTATGAGATTTAATCGGTCATATCCGCTTTTTAGTATTGCTCTTTCGTTGTTGTTAGTGGGCGCGGTCGTCACTCCAGGCTGGTCGCAGTCGCGCAGGCAACCGCCGACCAGCAACGAAAAGAAGAACAAACGACCCGGCGACACGCCGAAAAAGGAAGGCGAACAGGAGCAGGAGCCGGTTCCCGCTGACATTGTCCCGGCAAAACCCCAGGACATCGAGAAAGTCACCATCTCGACGCAGATCGTCAACATCGATGCCGTCGTTTATCACAAAAAGACCGGGCAAATCGTTACCGACCTCAAGCAGAAGAACTTTGCGATCTTTGCCGACGGCACGCAGCAGACGATCACGAACTTCTCTACACCCGAAGCGCCGATCACTGTGGCGATGGTGGTCGAGTACAGCAAGTTGTCAGAGTATTTCGGATATGCCTCGACGCGAGGCTACGAACCGGGCGCCTATGAAGTGATCCGGCCAGTGGCGATGTTTCTCGGGAGTTTCATCAAGCCACCCGAGGATTTCGTTTCTGTCGTGGCGTTTGATATGCGTCCCACGCCGTTGACTGACTTCACTAACGATCCGGGACGGCTTCAGCAAGTGGTCAGTCTGCTATTAAGAAACAGTCCGGCGTTTCGCGAAACGAACCTGTTCGACGCGCTGAAGTTCGTGCTGGTGGGCGGACGCGGAGATGCAGTGGTGCTCGAGGAATCGAAGTCTGATAAAGCCGATTACTCCGGACTGGTGTCTGTGCAGGGACGGCGGCGCGCGGTGATTCTGGTCGCGTCAGGTATCGACACGTTCAGCAAGATCAACTACGGCGACGCTCGCAAGGTGCTTCAGAACTCCGGGATCCCGGTCTACATCATCGGCACCGCGGGGATGTACAAGAAAATGTACGCGGATCAACTCGGAGCCACGGACAGTATGTTGGGAATGCCCGGAAGGATGAGTTGGCTGCAGGCTGACAACACTTTGCAAACTTTTGCGAAAGAAACGGGCGGAGCTTACTTCCCGGTGACGTTCGACGGCGAGTTGCCGAAGGTGCTCGCCAGCATTAATGCTCTGCTGCGCAGTCAGTACAGTCTCGCGTTCAACCCGGGCGAGGTGCGCGACGGCAAGCAGCACAAGCTGGTGGTGAAGGTTGATGTTGACGGCGACGGGACTTTCGATGACAAGGAATTCGTGGTCCAGGCGCGGCCGTTCTACAACTCACCCAAGCCGAATTAGATCCGCGTTCATCTGCGAAAATCTGCGGCTTAAATACCGTAGATCCTCAATCGAAACTCATCATTGAACGAAACGATCTCCGCCTTGCGGTTGGAGAATCGTTTCGACTCGCGCAGGAGAGACGGCAGTCCTCGCAGCGTGAGTTTTAATCCGTAAGCTGAGCTCGTCAGCACCGCCGCGAGGCGCGGGTTCAAACGTTCCGGCATTCCATATCGAATCGCTTTCTGCGCAACCGGCGAGAAGCCGACACTGCGCCGCGAGTTCACGAGCTCGAGCGAACGATCGAAGATGTGAATTCGACTCGGAAGATCCCTCAACGCCAAATCTCTGTGGGCCAACATATTCGCAATCGCCTCTGCCACGACCCCGCCGTGATAACTCGAACGCGCCGGCACCGGCGAGTCGTCACTCCAGGCCGCCGAGCCGTTCTTCGGTCGCACTTCAGTCAGATCACAATAGCGGCGGACAAACCGCATCAATCCCTCGTAAATCGAAAGCAGATTTCCTGAGAGCTTGACGCGCTCGACGATCGGTGATTGCGGAGAATCACCAGAGAACCGCGTCACCGTCACAGCCGCGCGCGGCAGCAACTCCGTCACGCGCTCGTCTCGGCCAAACAACAGCAACGCGGCGACGCTCGGTACAACTTCCTGCCCGTCAGATTTTGCCAGCAGAAGATCGCGCTCGAGCACGTCGGCAGTCGGATAGCCCACGACTGTCGCCTCCTCAAACGCGCCGCCCTCAAACTCGCGCAGGTAACTCCACAAGTGAGCCTCGTCGACGTCCGCCATGGTCGCTCCCAACGCGGGTACATCCTCGTAACGCGTCGGGCGCGATTCGTCCAGCAGCGTCGAGATCTCTTCACGCGAGGCTTCGCGCTTCTCCGCGCCGATGCGCAGATAAAAGCGACCATCGCGCGTCCTGTACGGACGTCGTTTGCTTTCGATATCGAGCGCGACGATGCGTCGACCGTTGTCCAGTGCGATGCGATCGATAAAGGGTACGAGCGGAGGTTGCACCTCTTCGCGGCAGATCCTGACCAGGTCGTCCTGGACTTTTTCCGGATCGTCAACACCCTCAACTCGTAATTGATCGTTCACGCCGAAGACCATTACTCCGCCGCCGGTGTTTGCCAGCGCGACGATCTCCTGTGCGATCTTTTCCGTGTTCGAGAGTTTTACCTTGAGTTCGAGAAAAGTGTCTTCACCGCCGCGAATAAGCCGCAGGATTTCGGTTCTGGAAGTTTGCGGAGCAGGAGTAGAAAGGACGTATTCCTGAAAGGAACGTTCCGTGGTGGGTTCGTGCCGCTGGTTGCTACGAAATCGTCTGCGAGCCATTTGTGTATTGACGGGGCTCTAAAACCCGCCCAGATGCTGCGCTTCGCGCGCGGGAGCATCACTGGATTAAAGATCACCTCTCGCGCGGTAGTGTAACACGTTCATTCGTCCGCAGGCTCGCGCACCGCTTCGAGTATCTCGATTTCACGCGCCGCGAGCGAGCGTCCCTGGAAGTTCAGTGCGAGGAAGTAAAAGCCCACCGACAGCAATGCCATCACCGCGAGAGAGGTGTAGACATTCAACACGTTGTGCGTGACGAAACCCACCACGGTTGCCAGCAGTGGTGGCGTTGCGAGCACGATGACCATCGGAATCAAAAGCAAACCGGCCACACCCGTAACGTTCAATCGCTTGCTGAATCGCATGTGTTTGGGAAAGCGCAGCGAAATCCAGTTACCCATGCTCGAGCTGAGCGCGGCAAAAACAACGAAACTCAGCGACACAAAAAGAATATCGCGAAAGCGGAGATCTCGAAAGATGATTTCGTTCAGAATGAGTAGTGCGGTAGAGAACACCAGTGCGATCAGTATGACCGCGATATTTTTTCCGAAGAGTACCTTGCGTCTGTCCACTGGCGAAAGGATCAACGTACGCATTCCGCCTTCTTCAAAAGCAAAGATGTTGCACGAGAGACCTGCAAGAATCAGAAACACGTAGAGAACACCGCCGAGCGGAAGCAACCCTGAGCCGTAAGCCAGGAAATCACCGGAAGCCTGAGGCCTTGTTGCAGCCCATCTTCTGGAGTTAACGAAGCGAATAACGATTAGAATCAACGGCATCAACGCCATCATTCTTATTTGCGCGTTACGCATGGCGTACCGCAACTCTTTTTCGAGCACTGCCGAAAGCTGCGGCGACATGAACGGCAGTTGCCAGCCCGAGTAAGCCTCGACGGTGGTTGGCTGAACTGAGACTTTTCGTCTTCGCTTTCCCTCGAGTCCTAACGCTGCACGACGCGCGAGCCAGTAGGTCGCAATTACGAGCACAACGGCATAGCCCGTGAGCGCGATCAATGCGGTCGCATAACCTGCTTGATCCGCCGCGGCGTCAGTTGTTAACAAGAACGCCGCCGCGCCCGGCGGTGTCCAACGCAAATAGCGGATTGATTCAGCGTGCTTTACGAGTATCGGCGCGACCTGACCAGCCGCAGCCGCACTCAAACCAGCGATAGCGCCAATCATCGCGATGATCGTTTCACCTCGCGCGCGTTTGCGACGCACCAGCGAGCCAATAACTGTCGACAGCCATTTCGATAAAGCGATGCCGAAGAGTATCGCGGGGAATGCAATGATGAGCGTCGTCGTTAGATTGCCCGAGCCGAGTCCCGCTCCAATGCAGAGTGCCAGGACAGCGGGAACAGCAAACACTGAATGCAGTGTCGTCAGCTCGCTCACAAAATCAACCGCGAACAGTTTCCGAAGCGTGATCGGATACATCAACAGTTTGCCGGCATCAAATTGCTTGCTGCCTCCGATACTCAACGGTACAGTGGCCCACATCAGATACAAGATTCCGAAGATCGAAAAGAATATGAACTCTACTGACGCCGTTTCAGGAAGGTCGGGTGTTCTCGCGTGACGAAGCGCCTCGCCCCAAACGTCGGGTCGCGTAAGTGCGTAAGCAGCAACGCCCAAACCCATCGCCACCATCAAGGACAACGCGAGCGCCAGCAGCGTTCCTAAAACCGACGCAACCTTGTTCAGGACAGCCTTTGAAGAACGAAGCGAGTTGCGCAGTAGCCGCCACTTGAGCCAGATTAGTGTGAGAAGTTGAGACATTGATCGATGATACAGAACGCTTACGTCGGCCTTGGTTCCAATCTCGGCGATCGCGCTGGATACCTGTTGCTCGCCGTTCGCGGCATGCTCGACGCTGGCCTGGATGTTATTCGACTCTCGAGTATTTACGAAACGGAGCCGGTCGAATATGAGAACCAGCCGCCGTTTCTCAACATGGTTGCGGAACTGCGCGGCTCAACGCTTCCCTCGCCCGATCAGATGATGGCGCGTCTCCTGCGCATCGAATACGCCCTCGGACGCACGCGCGACGTACACATGGGTCCGCGGACGATCGATCTCGACCTCCTCATCTTTAAAGAGCATCGCGCGGACACGGAATTTCTCACGCTGCCGCACCCGCGCATTGCTTCGCGCAAGTTTGTGCTCGTGCCGCTGAACGAGCTCGTTCCTAATCTTATCCACCCGGTTTTGGGCAAGTCCGTGAGTGACCTTCTGGCAGAGACGAAAGATCGATCAAACGTGTCTCGTTGGAAACCATCCGCTTTCCCGTTATAATGCCACCCACTTGTTAGCACGCCCGCGACATCTCCAGACTTTCCGTTTTCCTGGCAATTCAATTGTCCACAGATCGTGGTGTAAAGAGAGCTAAACAATGCCGTATCTGAAGCCTGAAAGACCGGAAAAGGTCAGTGCACCGTCTTTGCGAGCAAGTAAACAACGTGGCGAACGCCTGGTTTGTCTGACTGCGTACGATTATCCGACCGCTCGTATCGTCGACGAGGCCGGTATCGACATCATTCTCGTTGGCGACAGCCTCGGCAACGTGGTTCTGGGGTACGGCAACACCGTCCCGGTAACACTCGACGAGATCCTGATTCATTTAAAAGCCGTGCGACGTGCTGTGCAACGCGCGTTGCTGGTCGCGGACATGCCTTACGGAACTTTCCACACGGGCGATGACGATGCGGTTCGCAATGCGCTGCGACTCGTTAAAGAAGGTGGCGCGGAAGCTATCAAACTCGAAGGCGGACACAAACGCGTTCCGCTCGTGAAGCGGCTCGTCGATGAAGAGATCAGCGTCATGGGCCACATCGGCCT
>DATNCH010000253.1:0-13821 GCA_035571655.1 Pyrinomonadaceae bacterium | reverse complement strand
CGAGCGGCGAGTTGGCACAATGGATTTTCCAGTTTGCGCCGTCGACGCAGATGAAGCTCGTCGAGTTCTGTGATGCGCGCGGCGTGACGCCGAAAGTGGTGTTGCTGACTGCATGGGCCGCGTTGTTGTCCCGGCTCAATGCACAGCCGCAGTTCCGCATGTACCTGACGAGCGATGGACGACAACATGAAGAGCTCATGGACGCCGTGGGACTGTTCTCGCGACGTTTGCCCCTGGTGCTGAATGTTGAAGGAAACTTCACGACGGCGATGGCCGCGGTGAGCGAGCAGATCGAACGGGCCGAGAAGTGGCAGGCGTACTACGAAGCTGAAACTCACGAAGGTGGTTACGGTTTTGAGTTCTACGAGTGGCCGGCGGCAGTTGAAACAGAAGGATTGCGATTTGAGATCACCACTGAAGAGGTGCAACTACACCGGGCGTCGTTGACCTTGGGTGTCGGCTGGGAGAGCACCGGGGCGCGACTGGAGCTGGAGTACGACCAGTCAATGTATACCGCCGCGGATGTCGAGCGCTTGAGCGAGGAGTACGAGACCTTCGTGAGTGAAGCGCTGACGGCGAGTCTGACACCCATTACAGATCTGGAGATCGTAGGGCCGCGCGAGCGCGAGCAACTTCAGAGATTAGGCCACAGATTTTCACAGATGGATACGGATAAAAATCCATCATCAATCGGCGTAATCTGTGACCTATTACACGAGGTGTTCGCAAAGCAGGTGCGTCATCATCCGAACGCTGTCGCGGTAGTTTGCGCAAACGAGCAACTGACCTACGCGGAGTTGGACCAGCGCGCCAACCAACTAGCCCATTTCCTGATCGCGCGCGGCGTACATGCCGAACAGATCGTCGGCGTTTGCATGGAGCGGAGCGTCCGGCTCGTCGTTGCTTTACTCGGAATACTGAAGGCGGGCGGCGCTTATCTGCCGCTTGACCCTGCCTACCCGCAGGAGCGTCTCGCCTTCATGCTCGAAGACGCCGGAGTTTCAGTTTTACTTACACAAGCGCACTTGCACGACCGCCTGCCACAGAGTGCTGCTCATGTAATCGATCTCGACGACGAAGCGCAGTTCACGTCGGAAAGCAGCGAAGCGCCCGATGTCAACGTCTCACCCGAGAATCTCGCGTACATCATCTACACATCGGGTTCCACCGGCCGGCCCAAAGGCGTGATGGTCCATCACGCAAACGTAATGCGTCTCTTGCACGCGACGCACGCGTGGTTCTCCTTCGATGAACGCGACGTGTGGACGCTCTTCCACTCCTACGCGTTCGACTTCTCAGTGTGGGAAATCTGGGGCGCGCTCTGCTACGGCGGCCGGCTCATCGTCGTCCCGTACCTCGTCAGCCGTTCGCCGAACGATTTCTACCAACTGCTCGCACACGAACGTGTAACAGTCCTGAATCAGACACCATCCGCGTTTCGTCAACTCATACAAGCGGAGGAACAGGAAGCGCCGCAACAACTCGCGCTGCGGCTCGTGATCTTCGGCGGCGAAGCCCTCGCAGCCGAGCAGCTAAAACCGTGGTTCGATCGCCATGGCGACGAGCACCCGCGGCTCGTCAACATGTACGGCATCACGGAGACGACGGTCCACGTCACGTATTACCCCGTGCGACGCACCGACGCCGAAAAACATTCTGCGGGCAGCATCATCGGTGGTCCAATTTCTGACTGGAGCATCTACCTCCTCGACGCGCGCGGACAACTCGTACCGCACGGCGTTCCGGGCGAGATGCATGTCGGCGGCGCTGGCGTGGCGCGTGGCTACCTGCAACGCCCGGAACTGACTGCTCAGCGCTTCGTACCCGACCCGTTCGCTCGAACACCCGGCGCACGTCTTTATCGCAGCGGAGACCTTGCGCGTTACCTGCCGGACGGCAATCTCGAATACCTCGGCCGCATCGATCATCAAGTGAAGATACGCGGCCACCGCATCGAGCTCGGAGAGATCGAGTCAGCTCTGCGACAACACGACAGCGTCCGCGATGCCGTCGTCGTGGCGCGTGAAGACGAACCCGGCGACAAACGATTAGTCGCTTACATCGTCGCCACCACAGGCGAGACGCCGTCAATCGGCGATCTGCGCGCGCATCTTCAACTGTTCGTTCCCGATTACATGACTCCCGCACATTTCGTCGTGCTCGAGCGACTGCCGCTCACGACGAACGGCAAAGTTGATCGCAAGGACCTGCCGGCGCCGGAAAATGTCTCGACCCGCGAATATGAAGAGCCTCGCGACGGCGTCGAGGAAGTGCTCGCGTCTATCTGGAGTGAAGTGCTCAAAGTCGATCGCGTCGGCATTCACGACAACTTCTTCGAACTGGGCGGCGATTCCATTCTCAGTATCAAAGTGATGTCGAAAGCCAAAGAAGCCAAACTCGAGTTCACGCTTCAGGACATTTTTCAACATCAAACGATCGCTGAACTGGCCCGCGTCATCAATGAGAGTCAGGAAGACGTGCTGGGACCCACGCCCGACGCAGCCACGCCGTTCAGTCTGATCAGCGAAGCGGATCGAGCACGGATGCCTGAGTCTGTTGAGGATGCATACCCGCTCACGAGTCTCCAACAGGGCATGATGTTTCACACGGAGTTCACGCCCGACAGCGCTGCGTATCACAACATCTCCAGTTATCACCTCCGCGCGCCACTCGACAGGAACAAACTCGATCGCGCGGTCCAGGTTGTCGGCGAGCGTCATCCGCTCCTGCGAACGTCTTTCGATCTCACCTCATACAGTCAGCCGTTGCAGCTCGTCCATCGATCGGCGCCGATTTCGGTGAACTTCGAAGACATCAGCATGCTCTCGGACGAAGAGCAGGATGCAACGATCGATCGTTGGCTCGACGACGAGAAGTACAAGAAATTTGATTGGACCATCGCGCCCCTGCTTCGGTTTCATATTCACGTTCGCAGCGACGAAACTTTTCAGTTGGCGTTAGTGGAGCATCACGCGATTTGTGACGGTTGGAGTGTCGCGTCGATGTTTGCCGAGCTGTTCAAAGTCTATTTCGCGATGCTGCATGGCGAGCCGGATGTCGAGTGGACCCCGCTCAATACTTCATACAGGAATTATGTCGCACTCGAAAACGAAGCAGCCGAATCTGATGTATGTCGTGAATTCTGGACTGACTTCCTCGCCGGCAGTGCGAAGACGGTTTTGCCGCGGTTCCCGATCGAGCAGAAACCGGAAGCGCACAATTCTCGCGCGCACGTGGTGTTGATCCCGGCGGAAGTTTCAGAAGGAATCAAACGCGCCGCCCGTGACGCGAGCGTTCCCGTCAAGAGCATGCTGCTTGCCGCACACCTCAAAGTCCTGAGCATCCTTTCGGGTCAACAGGACGTGATGTCTGGTCTCGTCACCAACGGAAGACTCGAGGTCGAGGACGGAGAGAGAGTGCTGGGACTGTTCCTCAACACGTTGCCGTTCCGACTCGGAGTCGAGCGCGGAAGCTGGATCGATCTCGCGCGCCAAACGTTCCAGGCCGAGCGCGAAATGCTGCCGTACAGACGTTACCCGTTGCCTCATCTCCAAAAACTTCAGGGCGGCGAACCGCTCTACGAAGCGGCGTTTAACTTCGCGCACTTCCACGTGTACGAGAGCATGGTCGGCTTCAAGGACCTGCAACTGATCAGCGCTCGGTCGTACATGGAGACTAATTTCGCGCTGCTCGCGAACTTCGGGCTCAACGTCGCAACGACGCAGGTGCAACTCGCTCTCGAATACAACAGCGCCGAACTCTCCAGCGAGCAGATCGCGCTCATCGGCGACTATTATCTGCGAACGTTCGAAGCCATTGCCGCCGATCCTCACGCAGCACACGAATTCCATTCGCCGCTTTCGACGAGCGAAACAGAGAAGCTGCTCGTCCAGTTGAATGATACTGAAAAAGATTACTCGTTACCGGCGGACGGCTGTGTGCATCAGATCTTTGAAGCTTCCGCGGAACGATTCCCGCAGACGCCGGCCATCGTCTTCGACGATCAATCGATCAGCTATTCGGAGCTGAACCGGCGTGCAAATCAACTCGCGCACTACTTGCGTTCGCTTGGAGTTGGACCAGACGTGCCCGTCGGAATCTGTCTCGATCGCTCGCCTGATCTGACGATCAGTGCGCTCGGCGTGTTGAAAGCAGGCGGCGCGTACGTCCCGCTCGATCCTTCTTATCCGAAGGGCCGTTTGATACACATGCTTCAAGACGCGAAAGTGCGGGTTGTGCTCACACACGATCAGTTCGCGCGCGAGGTCGAGATCGATATCAATATGCCAAGTGTGCAGATCGTCTCTATTGATTCTGAAGCGGAAAACATCGCACGCGAGTGCCAGGGCAATGTGGAAAGCGGCGTCTCCCCAGACAACCTTACTTACATCATCTACACGTCAGGGTCGACCGGTCAGCCGAAAGGAATCGGACTCACGCATCGCTGTCTCGCGAACCTGATCGAGTGGCATCACGACGTTCACATGCGCAAGGCGAGAACGTTGCAATTTGCTTCGTTCAGCTTCGATGCGAGCTTTCACGAGATGTTTTCGGCCTGGCGTTCCGGCGGCACGCTTTACCTGGTTCCGGAGCCGCTGCGTCTCGACGTTCCGTGGTTGGCGCGATATGTCGCGGAGCAGTCGATTGAAAAAGTAACGCTGCCGGTCACCGTGTTAAGACAACTGGCGGATGAATACACGTCACAGAACTACCTACCAGTGAACCTCAAAGAGATCATCGCGACCGGCGAGCAGATGCAGTTGTCACCCCAGATCGTCGCGCTCGCGGACGCATTGAAAGAAACGTCGTTTCATAACCACTATGGTCCATCCGAGACGCACGTCGTGACTGCGTACACGTTGCCGCATGCGACTGCGGCGTGGCCGAATTATGTGCCCATCGGACGTCCGATCATTCAGACACAGGTCTACGTGCTGGATCCGTTTTTCAATATCGCGCCGGCGGGTGTTGTTGGTGATTTGTATCTCGGCGGCATCAGTCTCGCGCGCGGATATGTGAACAAGCCGGCGCTCACGGCTGAGAAGTTCGTGCCGAATCCGTTCAGCAACGAACCCGGCGCACGCATGTACAAGACCGGCGACCTCGCGCGTGTGTTGACGACCGGCGACGTCGAATTTCTCGGCAGGGTGGACCACCAGGTCAAGATTCGCGGCTTCCGTGTCGAGATCGACGAAGTTGAAGCGGTGCTGGCGAAGAGTCCGGCGGTGCAGGAAGCAGTCGTGCTGGCGCGAAAAGATGCGAGCGGCGCGAACAGTCTCGTTGCTTACGTCGTCGCTCGCGATGGCGAGCAGGTGACGGTGCAGGCGTTGCGCGAGTTTCTCGGGGAGAGGCTTCCGGCGTACACGATTCCTTCGACGATAGTTCTGGTCGACGCGATGCCGCTGACGCCGAATGGCAAAGTGGATCGCAAGGCGCTCGCGGGCCGCGAGCTGGAGCGCTCGCAAAGCCAGAGCGAGTTTGTCGCTCCGTCGACGGCGGGGCAGAAAGTGGTCGCAGGCATTTGGTCGCAGGTGCTCGGGATCGAGCGGATCGGCGTGAACGACAACTTCTTCGAGCTCGGTGGGCACTCGTTGCTCGCGACGCAGATAGTCGTTCGTTTGCGAGAGATCTTTCAGATCGATCTGCCGGTTGGAGTGCTGTTTGAAGCGCCAACGATCGATAGTCTGCTGATTCGGATGGCGAAGGTTTGGGACGATCCGGCGATCGTCGAAGACATCGCCGCCACGATCATTCAGATCAACGAGCTCTCCGCGGAAGAAGTATCGGATCTTTTATCTGTCGAGCAAGTCTAGCCACAAGAAGGCACAAAAAGGCACAAAAAAGCACACAAAGAAAGTCCTCGCAAAGTTGCTTCCCACTCAAACGTAAGTTCAGGAGATTGCTATGTGTTTAAGTCAAGATGAAATGAAGCTGTACCAGGAGCAGGGGTATCTTTTCATGCCGGCTCTGTTTTCCAAGTCGGAAGTCGAGATCATGAAGGAGCAACTCCCGACCGTGTTCGCGGAAGCAAGCCCGAGGAGGATTCTTGAAAAACAGGGAAACATGGTGCGTTCCGTTTATGGCTTGCACCGGACGAACGAGGTGTTCAAGCGTCTCTCGCAACATCCGCGACTCGTCGACGCTGCGATGCAACTGCTCGACAGCGACGTCTACATTTACCAGTTCAAGGTCAATGCGAAGGCGGCGTTGGGCGGCGACGTGTGGGAGTGGCACCAGGACTTCATCTTCTGGCAGAAAGAGGACGCGATGCTCACGCCGCGGGTTATCAATGCTGCGGTGCTGCTGGATGATATGACGGAGTTCAATGGTCCGATCTTTCTGATTCCGGGCTCTCATGTTGAGGGTGTGATCGACATGAGTGCGCGACATGCGAATGGAAATGGAAACGGAAACGGCAACGGGAACGGCCACAGCACGCCGGCGTGGATCAACGATCTCACGGCGGATCTGAAGTACTCGCTGAGCAAAGACGTCATCGAAAACCTCGTGCGGACGAAAGGCATCGTCGCGCCGAAGGGACCGGCAGGCTCAGTGTTGTTCTTCGATGCAAACATCGTACATGCATCACCGAGCAATCTCTCACCATTCGATCGCGCCGTCGCTTTCGTGACTTACAACAGCGTCGAGAACATTCCGGCTGACGTCGAGAAACCACGTCCCGATTTCCTCGTCGACCGCCAGGTCATTCCGATCGTACCCCTCGCCGACGACGCGCTTTTCATGTGATCGGGATTAATGCTGTTCATGTGATCTGGATTAATAACGCCGAAGGCGTTGGCTAATTCCAGCCCACGGTTGGATCGCAGCGACAACCCTGGGAACGCAGAATAAATTAAGAAACCAACGCTGAAAGCGTTAGGCCTGTGCGCGAATAACCCTTTCAGGGTTGAAACGAATGATGGTTTATGTTCCCAGGGTTATCGCTGCGCGCTAACCCTGGGCTGGAATTAGCCAACGCCTTCGGCGTTATTGTCAAAGCAGACGAGAAAAAGGGCTGGAATTAGCCAACGCCTTCGGCGTTATTGTCAAAGCAGACGAGAAAAAGATGATCGAAACTCAAGTGCAGACGACCGGTTTGGCGCAGGACCGAATGCAGTTGTTGAATGCGTTGCTGAAGAAAAAAGGCATTCGCGTTCCTGCCAACCAGGCCATCGGTACGATCGCTAAGAGAGGCGGACCGGGACCGTGGCCGCTGTCTTTTGCTCAGCAGCGACTCTGGTTTCTCGATCAACTCGAGCCCGGCATCTCGGCCTACAACATCCCCATCGCCTTCAGGCTCAAAGGCACGCTCAATCACGCCGCGCTCGAACAGAGCTTTCAGGAAATTCTGCGGCGACACGAGAGTCTTCGCACCAGCTTCAACACCTCAAAGCTCCAACCAGTGCAATTCGTCGCGCCACCAGCGACATTCGAATTGCCGGTCATCGATCTGACTGATGTTCCGTTCCCGGAGCGAGAAGCTGAAGCACGGCGACGCGCGACTGCGGACGCATTGGCGCCCTTCAATCTGACGACTGGACCTCTGGTTCGCATCTCACTCATGCGGCTG
The DNA here is from genome assembly GCA_035571655.1 of Pyrinomonadaceae bacterium. Taxonomy (GTDB): domain Bacteria; phylum Acidobacteriota; class Blastocatellia; order Pyrinomonadales; family Pyrinomonadaceae; genus PSRF01. The sequence goes on along the minus strand of DATNCH010000253.1, from coordinate 6,251 downwards.
GATGACGAAGACCACGTGGTCACGTTTACCATGCACCACATCGTCTCCGACGGCTGGTCTCGCGGCCTCGTCATACGAGAGATCGCGACGCTGTACGAAGCATTCTGCGCGAACCGTCCATCGCCGCTGCCGGAGCTTCCGGTGCAGTACGCGGATTACGCTGTGTGGCAGAAAGAATTCCTGACGGGCGAAGTTTTCGATTCACACCTCTCGTATTGGACCGAGAAACTGCACGACGCTCCGCCCGTACTGAATCTGCCGACCGACCACCCGCGCCCACCGGTGCAAACGTTCAACGGCGCGAGTCAACCGTTTCAATTCCCAGACGGACTTTCAGAAAAACTCCAACAGCTCGGCGCGGAAAACAACGCGAGCCTGTTCATGGTCCTTGTCGGCGCCTTCAACGCTTTGCTGTCACGTTACACCAGCCAGGAAGACATCGTCGTCGGCACTCCCGTGGCCAACCGGAATAAGACTGAGCTGGAGGGACTGATCGGTTTCTTTATCAACTCGTTGGTCCTGCGCACCAAACTCGATGGCAATCCTACGTTTTTAGAGCTGCTGGCGCGCGTTCGCGAAGTTACACTCGGCGCTTACGCACACCAGGAGCTGCCGTTCGAAAAGATCGTCGAAGCATTGCAGCCGGATCGAAACCTCAGTCACTCGCCGCTCTACCAGATCGCATTCATTCTCGAGAACACTCCACGATCTGACGTCGAGACTCAAGGTTTGGTATTGACGCCTTTGCGAACCGAAGCCGTCAGCTCGAAATTCGATCTGACGCTGGCATTGGCACAGTTCGGCTCAAACCTCGTCGGTAGTGTCGAGTACAACACGGATCTTTTCGAGCGATCGACGGTCGAGCGGATGATTACTCACTACCTCACGATCCTCGAGGCCGTAGCCGCTGATCCGGAATTGAAACTTTCTGAGTTGCCGTTGTTGACAGACGAAGAATGGCGGCATCTCGTAGTTGAATGCAACAAGACCGAGACGGCTGCGGACGACGTGTGCGTGACGCAGCTTTTTGAAGAACAAGTCGAGCGTTCAGCGCAGGCGATCGCTGTCAGCTATGGCCGGCAGCAGTTGACGTATGAAGAGTTGGATCAGCGCGCAAATCAACTCGCCGGGTTCCTTCGATCGCTTGGCGTCGGCCCGGAAGCTCCGGTTGCTATCTGCGTCGATCGGTGTTTGGAAATGGTCGTCGCAATTCTGGGCGTGCTCAAAGCCGGTGGCGCGTACGTTCCGATCGACAGCTCCTACCCGCTGGAACGTATCGCTTTCATCATCGGCGACGCGCACGCTCAGATTCTCCTGACCGAGCAGAAGCTGGCCGAAAGTTTTGCGACGTACGACGGCCGCGTTGTATGTCTGGATTCGGACTGGTCCAGGATCGCCGAGTTTGGCACAAGCAAGGTTGCGACAACGGTGTCGCCAGAGAATCTCGCCTACATCCTTTACACCTCAGGCTCGACGGGCCAACCGAAGGGCGCGATGATCTCGCATCGAGGACTCGTCAACTATCTGCAAAACTGGTGCGTTAAGGCTTACGAGGTCGACAAAGGCAACGGCGCGCCCGTGCATTCCTCGATCTCTTTTGATTTGACGATAACGGGATTGTTTGGGTCATTGTTAGCGGGCAAGACGGTGGTGCTGGTTCCCGAGAGTGAGCGAATCGAAGGTCTGGCAGAAGTCCTGAAGACTCAGCCCGGATTCAGTCTCGTGAAGATCACTCCGGCACACCTGGAACTCCTGAGCCAGCAACTCACACCGCAGGAAGCGAGCGTTGCGACGAATGGTTTTGTGATCGGCGGCGAGGCACTGACACCGCACGCGATTTCGTTCTGGCAGGAAAACGCTCCACACACGACTCTCTACAACGAATATGGACCAACTGAAGCCGTGGTCGGATGCTGCGTTTACAAAGTTCCGAGCGGCGCAACATTCGAAGGCCCGGTGCCGATCGGACAACCGATTCCCAACACGCAGCTCTATATACTCGATCGTTATCTGAACCCGACTGCGATCGGAATTCCCGGTGAGATCTACATCGGTGGAATCGGTTTGGCGCGAGGTTATCTGTCTCGTCCGCAGTTGACGGCCGAGCGGTTCATTCCCGATCCATTCGGCGACGAGCAAGGGGCTCGCATTTACAAGACCGGAGATCTGGCGCGCCGCCTGGCAGATGGAAACGTTGAATACCTCGGCCGTATCGATCGGCAGTTGAAGATCAGAGGATATCGCGTCGAACCAGGTGAGGTGGAATCGGTTCTCTCGACTCATGAATCAGTGGCGGACGCTGTCGTAGTTCCAATCGACGATGGGCCAGTGGGGAAGAGACTCGTTGCGTACGTGGTCTTCAATACCGACGCGCCGGATGCAATGGAACAGTTGCGCGATTCTTTAAGGACCAAGCTGCCCGATTACATGGTCCCATCGCTGTTCATCCCAGTGCTTTCGATTCCGCTCACGACGAATGGCAAAGTCGATCTCGCAGCGCTTCCGCCTGCGACTCAGGCAATGCAGATTTCAGGACGCGAGTACGTCGCGCCGCGAACGCCCGTCGAGGAAATGCTTGCCGGCATCTGGTCCGAGATTCTCAAAGTCGAACGCATCGGCGTCAACGACAACTTTTTCGATCTCGGTGGTCATTCACTGCTTGCAGCCCAGGTCCTGTCCCGCCTGCGCGAGGTTTTCAAGATCGACTTTCCGCTCATCGGGCTTTTTGAAGCGCCGACCGTCGGCGAGCTTGCCGGACGCATCGAGAAGGCCAGCGCGACGGTCGAACCGTTGATGCTCTCGGCGATCGAGCCGGCGACGCGCAACGGCGACCTGCCGCTCTCGTTCGTACAGCAGCGCCTGTGGTTTCTCGATCAACTCTCATCTCGTAGCGCGGCGTACAACATCCCGTTCCCGTTCCGCATTGCCGGACTGCTCGACGTCAAAGCGCTCGAGCGAAGCATCGAGGACGTGATTCGTCGCCATGAGATCCTGCGAACTGTTTTCCCAAACATTGACGGCCAACCGGTGCAGGAGATCCGCCCGCCGGCAGAGTTCAGCATTCCGATCGTCGATCTTTCTGAGCTGCCGCAGGAAGAACGCGAGCGCCACGCGCGGCGCCTGGCGAATGAAGAGATCGATCGGCCGTTTGACGTCAATCGTGGTCCACTGATGAGGGCCGTCCTGCTGCGATTCGGCGACGACGAGCACGTGATCGTCGTCACGTTCCATCACATCATATTCGACGGCTGGTCCATGGGGTTGTTCCTGCACGAAGTGTCAGCACATTACGAGGCGCACACGACGGGGCGAACGGCAGTCGTACCCGAACTGCCGATCCAGTACGCCGATTTCGCATACTGGCAGCGCGAGCGACTGCTTGGCAGCGCGATGGAAAACCAGCTCAAGTACTGGTCGCAAAAGCTGTCCGGAGATCTTCCGGTGCTCGAGTTACCGACCGACAAACCGCGGCCGCAGAAACCGAGTTTCAGGGGCGCGCACCTTCGCCTCAGCTTGCCGTCCGAGTTGTCAGAGTCGCTCAAAGCGTTGAGCCGCAAACAAGGCGTTACGCTGTTTATGACGTTGTTGTCGGCAGTGCAGTTTCTGCTTCAGCGATACTCGGGCCAGGACGACATTATTGTTGGTTCGCCGATCGCGAGCCGTCCGCGTGTCGAAACTGAAAACCTGATCGGTTGTTTTCTCAACACACTCGTGCTGCGCACGGATTTGTCGGGTGATCCGACGTTTGAAGAGTTGCTGGAGCGTGTGCGTGAAGTGACGTTAGGCGCTTACGCCAACCAGGAGCTGCCGTTTGAGCAAGTCGTCGATGCGATTAGGACGGGTCGCGGCTCCAGTCAGAGTTCGCTGTTCAGAGTTTGGTTCACCTATCAAAACACTCCACGCTCGCAAGGGGAAAGAATCAGTAACCTTTCGTTGAGCACCTACGACACCGATCCCGACGTGGCCCAGTTTGATCTGGTGCTTCAGATCGCGAACGCCGACGACGGGCTCTCCGCCATCCTCACGTACGCAACAGATCTTTTCAAACGCGAGACAGTTGAGCGTATGTGGCGCCATTTTCAAACGTTGCTCGAAGGCATCGTGGCGCGGCCCGAGGCGCGGTTGAGTGAGTTCGAAATGCTGAGCGCGGCGGAAAAAGAAGAGCAGAAGACTGCGCAGGATCAGCGTGAACGATTACGGCGCGCGAAGTTCAAACAAGCACGGCCGAAAGCGATCAATCTGGCGGAGTCGAAACTGGTCCGAACGGAAAACATCTATCCCGGAGAATCGCTGCCGTTGGTTATCAAGCCTGAGGTTCCCGATGTCGACCTGACGAACTGGGTGGCAGGCAATCGAGAATATGTCGAAGCTGAGTTGACCAGGGTCGGTGGGATTCTATTTCGCGGTTTTCAAATCTCGTCGGCGGACGATTTCGAGCGATTCGTGAATACTTCGTTTGCTCACTTGCTTGAATACAAAGAGCGCTCGACGCCACGCACTGAAATCGGGAAGTACGTTTACACGTCGACCGAATATCCGGCGGAACAGTCGATCGCGCTGCACAACGAGTTCTCCTACGCGATGAGTTGGCCCATGCGGATCTGCTTCTTCTGTTCGGAAGCGCCGCTCACGGGTGGTGAGACGCCGATCGCCGACTGCCGCAAGGTTTATCAGTATCTCGATCCGCAGATCAGGGAGCGATTCATCGAGAAGAAGGTCATGTACGCACGCAACTACGGATCGAAGATCGATCTTTCCTGGCAAACGGCGTTTCAAACCACCGATCGCGCTGAGGTTGAAGAATACTGCCGCAAGGCGCCGATCGATTTTGAATGGCTCGACGGCGATCGGTTGCGCACACGCCAGGTGCGAGAGTCGGTGGCTACGCATCCGAAGACGGGCGAGGTCGTTTGGTTCAACCAGGCTCACCTGTTCCACATGTCGAATCTCGAAGAGGACGTACGCGAATCGTTGCAAGCGACGTTTGAGGCAGACGAGTTGCCACGCAATGCTTACTACGGAGATGGGTCGGTGATTTCTGACGACGAGTTGGACCAGGTGCGTAAGGCTTTTCAGAAAGCGACAGTGCTGTTTCCGTGGCAACACGGAGATGTGTTGCTCCTCGACAACATGTTAGTGGCCCACGGGCGAACACCCTACACAGGCGACCGCAAGATCCTCGTCGCGATGGCCAATCCGAAGACGCGGTAGGGCCACGACAAGGCACGTAAAAGCACACAAAAATCAAAATCATGAGTAGTGCAATTGTTACGGGTTTTCGGTTATCACCGCAGCAGCGGCATCTCTGGCCGTTGCAGGCGGGGAATGCGTCGTTCAATGCCTGGGTCGCGATTATGCTGACTGGGCCAGTGGACGCAGATCGCTTGCAGAATGCGCTGAATGAGATCGTCGCGAAGCACGAGATACTCAGGACGAGTTATCAACGTCTCTCAGGGATGACGATGCCGGTCCAGGTGATCGCTGACTTTGCGACCGTGGAGTTGCGCAGCGTGGAGCTGGGTGGCGTCTTCGTTTCGATGGCAATCGATGATTTCATTGCAACCGAAACGGCTGAGCCTTTTGATTACGAACGAGGACCTCTCGTGCGTGCCGCGCTCGCCGCGCTTCCCGCAGACAGTTATGTGCTGGTTGTGACTCTTTGTGCGATATGTGCCGACACGCGCACACTCAGAAACCTGTTTCAGGAAATCTCTACGACTGCCGCGCAATCAGACGACGAAGTGGTCCAGTACCTCCAATTCTCTGAATGGCAGCATGAGTTGATGGAAGAAAGCGAAGCTGAAGAAGGGCGTGCTTACTGGAGTAAACAACAATTCACCGAGCTGCCACTTCAGTTCGAAGAGGATTTTGCTGATTCGGAGCAATTCGACCCGGCAGTGTTGCGATTTGAGATACCTCGCGACGTGACTGTAGCGATGTCCGAGGTGGCCGCCAAGTTTCGCGTCACGCTTTCGACTCTGCTCCTGACGTGCTGGCAGGTTCTCAACTGGCGTTTGAACGACGGCGAGAATGTCGTAGTTGGTCAAACATTCGATGGCCGCAAGTTCGAGGAGTTGGAAAAGGCTTTCGGTATTTTCTCGAAGACGTTGCCACTGCACGTCGAGCTGAACAACGACAAACGATTCAGCGAAGTCATCAGGGCCACAGCCGATCAGGGTCTGCAAGCCGAACAATGGCAGGACTATTTTGTGTGGCAGCAGGACGGCGGAACGAACGAAAGTTCTATCAAG